>CAMNFW010000100.1 GCA_946537565.1 uncultured Ruminococcus sp.
TTATTTTCCGAAGTATCTCTTGAGCAGACCTTCAAATGCTCTTCCGTGACGAGCTTCATCTCTTGCCATTTCGTGAACAGTGTCATGTATAGCGTCAAGATTCTGAGCCTTAGCTTTCTTTGCCAGCTGGAGCTTGCCTTCTGTAGCACCCTGCTCAGCAGCAATACGCATTTTCAGGTTTTCCTCTGTGGAATCTGTAAGAACCTCACCAAGAAGCTCTGCAAACTTTGCAGCGTGCTCAGCCTCTTCAAAAGCTGCCTTCTCCCAGTAAGCGCCGATCTCTGGATAACCCTCTCTGTATGCAACTCTTGCCATTGCAAGATACATACCTACTTCTGTACACTCACCTGTGAAGTTTGAACGAAGACCTTCAATGATCTCCTGATCCTCAACTGCCTTTGCAACTCCTACTTCATGCTCACAAGCATAAGCTGACTGCTCTTCCTTCTTCTCAATGAACTTTGAACCGGGTACTCCACAAACAGGACATTTCTCAGGGGGTGCATCTCCCTCGTGAACGTATCCGCAAACGGGACATACATATGTTGCCATAATTATTTACTTCCATTTTTATTATTCTGAGCTATACGCTCTTTAAAACTTTTTCTTTGTCAAATATTCAGACTGTTCAGCATTTAATGATCTATATCATACAGATCCGGCTTAACAGATCAGACTGTATGCTTTACTCTGTCACGCTCCTCTGCACGCTTTCCGTCATTGAAACGGTCAAGTGTACCAACGAGATAACCAGTAATTCTCCTGATGCGGTCAAAGGGAATATCTGCAAACTCATACTTAAGATCAACGAATTCACCATCAGTCTTAACTGTCATCTCAGTTATTTGTCTGTCCTTGTATTTGTTCTTGCCATAGTCGATATAGGCATTTATCTCTTCCTGTGGAAGCTCCTCGCCTATCACATTTACTTTAATATTGCTCATCATCAACACCTCCGGAATGCTATATCAAGAGATCATACGTCATATTAATATAAATGATACAAAAAATATCATTTTAACTCTTGACTTTTTGATATATTTATTGTATCATATTAGTACAAAAAAATCTGTTGCAATTGCAACAAAGGAGAAAAATATGTTACCAGAAGATAACGTTCTTTTTAAAAATATAACTGCTGAAGACAGTAAGCGTATGATTAACTGCTTCAACGCTGAGATCAAAAAGTTCAGAGCCGGCAGCTGTATCACCGATTTTTCTGCTTCAGGTGATAAAATAGGAATCATACTTGACGGTTCGGCTGTTATGGTAAGATACGATATAAACGGTGTCAGAACTATAGTTGAAAAGCTCGGCGAACAGAGTATTTTCGGCGAATTCTTTACATTTACCGGAACTAATCGAAATGCCGTCGAGATCGTCGCTGAAACTGACTGCGATATCATTTATTTCAAACGTCAGGAAATTCTCAAACGCTGCGAAAAAGCCTGCAAATGCCATTCTATGGTAGTTGAAAATCTGCTCATGCTAATGTCTGAACGCTCAATTGCATTAAGTGAAAGGATCGAAGTCCTCAGCCAGAGGACTATCGAGGAAAAACTTATCAGTTTCCTTCAGATCACCGCTGACAATACTCCCTCCGGTCAGACACCTGAGATCCCTTTCTCTACTACTGTTCTTTCAGATTACCTTTGCGTAAACAGAAGCGCTCTCCAGAGAGAAATTTCCAGGCTGAAAAAAGCCGGTATACTTAAGCTTAACAAGAGAAAGTTTATACTGCATCATTTTGATGATATAGGCGATTCTACCAATTTTACCAGCAATTGAATAATATTTATTTATTTGACATATATTGTAAAATGTGGTATAATACACTTTAGTTAATTATAGTTCCTGTTTAGGAATATGAAAGGAAAGTGCAATGGATTTTTTTGAATACATAAAAGCAGTGATACTCGGTATTGTTGAAGGTATAACTGAATGGCTGCCGATCAGCAGCACCGGTCATCTTATTCTTGTAGATGAATTTCTTAAACTCGATCAGAATAAAGACTTTAAATCCATGTTTGATGTTGTAATTCAGCTCGGTGCAATTCTTGCAGTTGTAGTTATATTCTGGAAAAAACTCTTTCCCTTCGGAAAAAAAGATAATCCTGCTCCTCTCAGTGAAAGCGGATTCGGGCAGTATATTAAAAAGGATATTTTTATTATGTGGTTCAAGGTGCTTATTGCCTGTATACCAGCTGCTGTGATCGGTCTTATCTTTGATGACTGGATAGATGAACACCTCTATAATCCCTGGGTAGTTGCAATTGCTCTTATCGTGTTTGGTATCGCTTTCATTGTCGTTGAAAACTGGAACAAAAACCGTGAACCTAAAATCAATACCATCGCTGAACTAACATACAATACAGCTCTTATTATCGGCGCATTTCAGGTGCTTGCAGCTGTATTTCCAGGTACATCACGTTCAGGTGCAACAATAGTCGGCGCATTGCTGATCGGAGTTTCCCGTACTGTTGCAGCTGAGTTTACATTCTATTTAGCTGTACCTGTAATGTTCGGTGCAAGTCTTCTTAAAATTGTAAAATATGACGGCGGCTTCACAAATGAACAGCTCGCAATTCTCATTATCGCAATGACCGTAGCTTTTGTTGTTTCACTGTTTGTAATCAAGTTCCTCATGGGTTACATAAAGAAACATGACTTCAAGGTTTTCGGCTGGTATAGAATTGTTCTCGGTGTGCTTGTTCTGGCATACTTCATAATTGCAGGCTATAACAAAACTGATGAAAGTTTAACAGAAACAGTTTCTGCAATGCTCAATGTATTATAATAATTCAGGCGGCTCATAGAAGCCGTCTTATTTTTTGCACAATTATTAAGTATGGTTTTTGTGCAGTTATACAAAGTTGAAAATAATATCGTCATTTTCGCCCTTTAAAATCACTATTATATAAAATCACGATAATATGTCAGATATGATTAACCAGAAGCATTGTTGTTCCCCATGATAACGCTTTGCTGATGAAATCCTCGTCATCAGCAACTATAACTATGACATACTCTCTCCTATCCACTCATTAGCAGAGTGTGAAAATCCGCACAGTGAGTCTCTGACACTGTGCGGATAGTTTTTGCCATAAGTTATATATTAAAAATCCGGCAGCATCTCTCAACACTGCCGGATTTTTTTATTTGTCCAGTGATTCACTCATAAACTGTATATTCATATCAACGTCTCCAGATATGCCGTCCATTCTTCCATATGCACTCGCCTGCCAGATCGCAAACTCTCCGTTATAATCTGTTTCGTCAACAAAATGTGCCAGCCATACTGCCCGTTCATTTCTGTTTTCCCAGAAATTGTTCAGGAAATTTTTGCTGCTGTAAAGCATTGCTTTGTAACCATTCTTTTCAAGCTCATCATAAAAAGCGTCAAAGATATTGTTCAGATCACGGATATTCATTCCGTACTCCTGAAAATGACCAAATTCTTCCCAGTCAAATACTACAGGAAAATCCAGTTCCTTTCCGTCAAGTATTTCCAGCATCCAGCGTGCCTGTTCACGGGCACCTTCCTCTGTATTTACTGTGGTATAAATATACACTCCTATATCAAGTCCGGCTGCTTCTGCTTTTTCCATATTCTGATAGTAATAATCATCAAGCTTGATCTCACCGTAATAATATCCCATTCGCATTATTACAAAATCACAGCCCTGATTCTTTACCTTTTCATAATCAACATTAGTCTGCCATGCTGATACGTCTATACCATATCTTACATTTTCATAAGGATTCGCTTCTATAAAATCCTGGAAGCTTACACGGGTATTATTATCCTCAGGCATCGGTATCTCGTTCAGTACAAGTACTGTCAGATCCCAGGAGACACTGTTTCCGGAACTGTCAGTAACAGTTGCTGTTATCGGGTAATCACCTACAGTATTTGTATCTACTTCACCTTCATACGTCAGCTTCGGGGCTCTGTCAAAATTGTCCGCATATCCGACTATTGAATCAAGATCAAATGCCGTTCCCTTTTTCACATAAGGCTCCCAGCCTGAATTCAGAATAACAGGTTCTGTTGTATCTACAACTCTATAGCTTATTTCCTGCTCATAGTTTTCGCCTTCATAGCTGAATTTCACTTTAACTCTTTTTTCACCAAGCTCATCTGTATCAATAAGCTTATCCGCAGATTCAAGCTCTGCATTGGTGTCTATAAACAGATCTGCAACAGTTGTATAGCTGCTGGCTTCTATTTCATCGTAGGTCTCAAGTTCAACTCCAGAAGGGATCTCAGATGATTTTTTATTCTTAGTTGTGTCAGGAGCTTTAGTGGTGGAGGTGGATGTCTCAGCCGCTGTGGAAGAGGTTGAGGTTGAAGTAATGGAAGCTGTTGATGTTGTTATAGTTGCAACTGATGTTGACTCACTGCTGCCGCCGGTAGTTCCGACACTTCCGCAGGATACAAGTGTGCAGGCAATAACAAATATTATAGTGCAAAAGATTTTTTTCATTATTATCCTTTCATTTTTTATTTTTTATCAGCCGGTTTATCATTACCTTCCGGCATTCATTTTCCAGACTGTCATCAAGCTTTTTCAGCTTAACCTTCTCGTCTGAGTTTCTGCTCAGGCAATATGCTATCATGTAATCTGATATTTCAGGGTTTTTCGCAAGACATGGACCATGAAGATAAGTGGCAATAACATTTTTTTCAAAATATCCCTCAGCCTTGCTCTTTGAACAGTTGCCGTTACCGCACAGAACTTCACCAAAAGGCGTTTTAACGCCCTGAGTCTGACCGCCGTGATTTTCAAAACCTACAACATCTACTGTTCTGCCGGTAAACTTTGTCCTTACCACGATATTGCCTATACATCTTAGTCTGCGGCTGGAAGGTGCGATCGTGAAATAGTCAAAAAGTCCAAGTCCAGGTATATCATTTCCGTCTGCATCACGGTAATACTTTCCCATAAGCTGATATCCGCCGCAGATCAGAAACAGAAAAACTCCGCTGCTGTAAGCTTTCTTGATATCATTCTTGTACTTTATCAGATCTTCAGAGATATGCTGTTGTTCAAGATCAGCTCCGCCGCCGATATATATAAGATCGTAGCTGCTGAAATCAGGTGCTTTATCTCCCACTGTATAAGCAGTTACCTGACAGTCTATACCACGCTTCTGGCATCTGTATTTTATTATCTCCATATTTCCGCTGTCACCGTAAAGATCGAGCATATCCGCATACATATGAAGTATCTTAATCGTTTTCATTCTGCTTGCCTCCGTGTTTTGAGATATAACGCTTCAATGCGCTGCGGGTTGGCTGTACTGCGGTGTAATTTGCAATAACAAATTTTCTGCCGGGAGTTGATGCCAGCTCCGCTACAGCTTCGTCCAGATCAGGCTTTACTGCGATCTTTTCGGGATCATAGCCTGAGCATTTTATTCTGACTGCTATATCATATGCTCTTGTTCCGGAGGTAACTACTCTTGTTACACGCTCAAAGATGCTGAAATTTATATCCCATATCCATGATACGTCAAGTCCGTCAGCTACGTTGTCATTCAGTACGAATAACAGCTCCTTTTCGCCGTTCATCTCATTCATTACTCTGAGCGTCATATTTGCGCCGACCGGATTCTTGGCGAGATTCAGAGTGGTCTTCCTGTCACCTAACATGAAGTTTTCCATTCTGCCGTTTTTAACTGTATACTTTGAGATTATCTTATCAGTTATTTCTGGTTTTATCCTGTATAACTTTGCAGCTGCTGCCACAGCTGTCATATTATAAACATTGTAAATGCTGTTTAGCTTTGGAGAATAGGTTCTTCCGTCTGCTGTAAATACAGGCTTTTCAAGGTCAATACCGCTGGCAGTTATATACGGCTCATACTTGCCGAAATCACATTTCGGACAGTGAAATTTTCCTATGTGTGAATACTGATAATAATCATATACCAGCGATTCGCCGCAGAATGGACAGAAATGTCCTTCAGATGCTTCATACGCTGTTTTAGTTGCAAAAGCATACGGCTCTGCATGAAAATATTTCACATTCTTGTTTCCGGGATTTGCCTTTCCAAGACGAGCGGTATTCGGATCATCGCCATTGAGTATAAGATTGCCTTCAAAGGTCTTGCAGAAATTGTTTATCTTCTGGATCAGAGTTTCCATTTCACCGTTTCTGTCCAGCTGATCTCGGAAAAAGTCAAGCACCACAAGGGTCTCAAGCTTAAGCTGTGAATAAACTACAGGTACATGGGATTCATCTGTTTCAAGTATAAGATAATCTGCATTTACCATTCCTGAGCTGTCACAGTATCTCAGCAGCAGAGAACATATGCCTGTATCAAGATTATTTCCCTCTTTATTGATTATGATCTTCTTTCCGCTCTGCTGGAAGAGCTGTGCGATGCAGTTTGTGACCGAAGTCTTGCCATTGGTACCCGTAACTGCGATTATCGGGCAGCTCACCTTAAACATCTTGCAGCATTTTCCCCGTGTGAGATGCCATAGGATTATTCCCGGCAGATTTCCGGCATTTCTTTTAAATAGATGCAATATCTTTACTATGATCTTGCCGATCAGTATTAATAGTCTGTTCAATTTTATCCTCCGCTCAGCTGCACTGCAAAGAAGATTTATTTCAATGCAGTGCAGTGATTATTTATTCATTTAGTGTTACCTTTCCGTCTTCGGAGAAAACAATGTCTCCCCTGCGCTTCGATTCACGGATACCCAGGGATACAGCTGTTTCTGCTGACGGTGTGATTCTTGTGCAGCCAAAGAGATGAGCTGTTTCACGGATAAGATCTTCACGCAGCAGTGAGATCTGCCTTGTGATGATAAGCTTGATCCCGACAGCCAGTTCTTCCGGCGGTATCTCATCTATGCTTCTGCGTTCATCATTCTTGTATAAAGCCCGGCATTTATCATAGCTTTCAGGAGTCTGCTCAGAAAGCCACAAAAACTCCGTATCTCCAGCCTTTGTCACTGCTGCACCGCATTTGCTTACAGCATTTTCTGCGGTCTCTTTTATCACTGAACCGGTTCTGCTTATTCCAAAGCATTTATACATTTTTCTTATCAGAGCTTCTTTGCTCACAGGTGCCTCAGCAGAAAGAATCGCTTTTGCACACATTATTATTTTCGGTTCATTCTGAGTGTTAAAGCTGTCCGGTGTGCCGTACTCTTTGATCTCAAATGCTTTGTATTCATCACACTGATCTGTCAGTTCATGAACCTCTTCGGTCTCAAAATGCAGCTCCTGCTTAGGCTTTTCTTCAGTTTTCACAGAAGTCTCCGGATGACGATATCTTTCAAGACAGGCAGCGACCTCGTCTTCGATCTTCTTTATGACCTTTTCCCTGTTGTCAAGCCAGTCAAGGATATACACATTCATGACATTCCAGCCAAGACCCTGCAATACTCCGCCCTGGGATATATGTCTGTCCTTAGCAGTTACACTCTCGAAGTATGATTTTCCTCCGCAGCAGATTCCCAGTATGTATTTTGTGGTGTCATCAGGATTTGCAACAGCAATGTCGATCTTATAATTTGAGCAGCCGACATTGCAATTA
>CAMNFW010000101.1 GCA_946537565.1 uncultured Ruminococcus sp.
ATCGTTCTCGTTAAGGAGCTTAAAAGCACTGTTGACTCCAAGGATCTGGAAAAGCTCGCCCGTTCTATAGCTGATACTCTCAGCAGCGAATTCTATACAAGAGTTAACGTTGGTATAGGTACTGCTGCCGTTGGTGTAAAGGATCTTGCAAGATCTTTCAAGGAAGCTCAGATGGCTCTTGAGGTCGGCAAGGTATTCGATACAGACAAGGTCATCGTAAGCTACGACAACCTCGGTATCGCCCGTCTCATTTATCACCTTCCTACTACTCTCTGTGAGACCTTCCTCCATGAAGTCTTCAAAATAGGAAGCATCGACTCCCTCGATCATGAGACACTATTCACTATCCAGAAGTTCTTTGAAAATAACCTTAACGTTTCAGAAACTTCAAGAAAACTCTTCGTACACAGAAATACTCTCGTGTACAGACTCGAAAAGATCAAAAAGCTGACAGGTCTTGACCTCCGTGAGTTCGATCATGCTATAATCTTCAAGATCGCTCTTATGGTAAAGAAGTATCTGTCTGCTAATCCGGTGAAGTTCTGATAGTCCGGCAGCAGATGCTGTAGAAAGATATATCCGGCAGGATTTCGCCTAAGCAATTAAGGCAGGTGTAATAAAGTTTGGTAGAGCTTCAGAACGTATCCGTAACCTATTCCAGCGGCGTTGACGCACTCAATAACGTCAGCCTCAAGATCAACGACGGTGACTTCGCTTTCGTTGTAGGTTCGTCTGGTGCGGGAAAAAGTACTATGATAAAATTGCTTTTGAAGGAAATAGACGCTACCAGCGGTGTTGTGACAGTTAACGGCTATAACCTCAATAAGCTCAAAAAAAGAAAGATTCCTGAATTTCGCCGTACCCTCGGCTTCGTTTTCCAGGACTTCAGGCTTATCCCGTCAATGACGGTGTATGAAAATATCGCTTTTGTGCTGCGTGTAATCGACGCTCCGCTTAAGTATATAAGAAAAAGAGTCCCCTATGTTATAAGCCTTGTGGGACTTCACGCTAAGACAAATTCTTACCCGGACGAGCTTTCCGGCGGTGAAAAGCAGCGTGTCGCAATTGCAAGAGCCCTTGTAAATGACCCGCAGCTCATTATCGCTGATGAGCCTACCGGTAATATCGACCCCGAACTTTCCTACGAAATTGTCGAGCTTCTTAAGGGTATCAACGATCAAGGTACTACTATACTTATGGTCACCCATGAACACGATCTTGTCCGGCATTTCGGCGGACGCATCATCAATATCACTGACGGTGAGATCGTGTTCGATGAGATCATTGCCGGGACTAACGATGAACCTCTTCCGGAAGAGGAACTGGCTCAGACTATGGCTAAGGCTGAAGAAAATCAGCCACAGGAAAATGAGTCCGGCTCTGCTCCGGCTTCTCCTCAGTCAACTGAAGACGCTCTCATTGATGAGGTCATCGCCTCTATCATTGCAGGAAACGATCAGGGAGGTGCAGAATGAAGCTGAGCGGTGTTAAATACCTGGCTAACCAGGGTGTCGAAAACATATGGAAAAATAAGATGATGGCTTTTGCCACATTCTGTGTGCTGCTCATATCTCTGCTCCTTGTAGGCAGTGCAGTGCTGTTCTATATGAATATGAATTCTATGATCATGGGTCTGGGAAACCAGAACGAGATCGCTGTATATATGGATCCTTCTCTGTCACAGGAGGATGTGGACAGTTTTGCTGAAAAACTGAAAACTATGGACAATGTTGATTCCGTTGAATATGTTTCCAAGGAAGAGGCTTATCAGCGTATGCAGAGCCAGATCTCCGAGGGAAAAGCTATCTTCGATTATATCGACGGCTATGATTTTATGCCCGACGGTTTCAGCGTTACAGTTATCAATAATGACCAGATAGAAAATACTACTATGCTTATCAACCAGGATCCTATGGTAAGAAGTGCCAGCTCTTCACCTCAAGTGGCTGAATTCCTTCGAGAGCTGAGAAAAGTAGTTACTCTCATCGCCAGCGCTATCATCATAGCCCTTGCGATAGTTTCTATGATTATGATATCCAATACCACCAAGGCAAGCGTTTTTGCAAGACGTGAGGAGATCATGATCATGAAATATGTCGGAGCAACTAACGCATTCATAAGGACTCCGTTCTTCGTTGAAGGCATGATAACCGGTTTCTTCGCCGGTGCAGGTGCTTTCTTCATAACATGGGCTGTGTACCGTGCGGTATACAGAATTCTCACTGAGCAGGGTATGCTCATGAGAGCCTTCGGTATCGGAAGTCTTATCCCATTTGCAAGTCTCAGGTTATATGTTGCTCTGGCTTATGTCATTGCCGGAGCTTTGATAGGAGCATTGGGAAGCGTTATCAGTACAAGACGTCATCTTGATGTTTGATCATTAAAATATGGCGCATAATATCAGATGCAATAATCGTCTGCGCCGTACCTGTGTGAAAGGAGTCTATGGCTTTATTGCCGGTTAACTATGAGTAAATTAAGCATAACTAAAAAAATCCTTACATTCCTTACCTGTTCAGCTTTATCAGCTGGTATTGTCGCTTATGCACCGAAGTCCGACAGCAGAAAATTCGATGCTTCCGCTAAAACTATTGCCGAGATCCAGGAGCAGCGTAAAGCTAACGACGAAAAAATCGCAGCTCTCGAAGGTGAGATCAGCGCACTCGAAGGAAGCAAAGAAAACGAAAAGGCTTATCAGGCTACTCTCAATGAGCAGATAGGTCTTATCCAGGAAAATATCAACCTCCTTAATACCGAGCTTGAACGTATCGGAGAGGAGATCAATGTTACTGAAAACAATATCGCTGAGCTGGATAAGGATATCGAAAACCAGCAGATCGAGATAGATGAGAATATCGAACTGTTTAAGCAGCGTTTGTGCGCTATGTATGTCAACGGAAATGAGACCTCTGCTTCCGTTATCCTCGGTTCTGACAGCTTCTATGATATGATGTCCAGATTCCAGATGCTCAACAGTATCGCTGAGTATGACGAAAAGCTTATTAACGATATCCTCGATGAGATAGACAGACTCGATAAGTCCAAAAAGGATATGGAGACTGAAAAGCTCAACCTGGAAATGAAGCTCGATGACCAGGAAAGACGTAAAGAGGAAAAGGACGCTGAGATTGCTGACCTTAACGTTAAAATGCAGAAAACTCAGGACGAGATCAACCGTCTTGCCCTTGAACAGCAAATGCTCTCACAGGATAAGGCTGAGCTTGAACAGGCTAACGCCGACCTGGAAGCTGAGCAGGCTGCTATCGAAGAGGCTATCAGAAAAGCCGCTGAGGAAGCTCAGCGCCGCTATGAAGAGGAACAGAGAAGACTTGCCGCTGAAAGAGCTGCTGCTGAAGAAGCGGCCCGTCAGGCTGCCGCAGAAGAAGCTGCCCGTCAGGCTGCTGCTGCCGCTGCTGCTGAAAACAATAACTCTTCCTCAACCTACGTTGAACCTACTACCGCTGCTCCAACTTATACTGAGCCTGCTGCACCAGCAGTTATCCCCTCAGTTTCTACCTACGGCTTTGCATGGCCGGCTCCGGGATTCTGCTACATCTCCAGCTATTACGGCTATAGATGGGGCACCACCCACGGCGGTATTGATATTGGCGATGCCGGTATTTCAGGCGGTGCTGCTGTTGCTTCACAGTCCGGCACTGTTGTTACTGTAAACAATTCATGCACTCATAACTACGCTAAAACCTCCTCATGCGGCTGCGGCGGCGGTTACGGCAATTACGTTATCATCTCACACGATGGTACATACTCTACAGTTTACGGTCATCTGGCTTCTGCCTGCGTTTCTGTCGGAGATTACGTTCAGCAGGGACAGGTCATCGGCTACATCGGCTCTACAGGCTGGTCAACCGGCGCTCATCTCCACTTTGAGGTAAGAGTTAACGGTGTGAGAAATGATCCTATGAACTACGTCAGCCCGTAAGTTTATTCTTGCCTGTAAACACAGGAGTAAACATTTTCCGCTGTAGATCCAGCGTTTTGCTTCAATTATAAAATATATCAAAAAGGGCAGTTGAAAAACACTGCCCGTATTTTGTTAATTTGCCGGTTTTTCCGGATCTACTCCCCACACAGAAAGCGATGATAATTCTATGAACAAAAAAATCAGCCTCGGACTTGCTATCAGCCTTGTGGCAGTTGCCATTGCCATCACGTTTATTCTCACGTCATTCTTCACTCTCCAGAGCTTTAATAAAAAAATAGTTGACGTGAACGAAAAGTCCAGGAAATATTCCGCTCTCCAGTCCCTCGACACCTATGTCCGTGATAATTACTACGGCGATATCGACGAATCTGACCTGAACAGCGGTATCCTCAAAGGCTATATCAGCGGACTCGATGATAAATACTCCCGCTATCTCACTGAAGATGAATATCTCAGCGAGCTGAGCGATAATTCAGGTGAGCTTATCGGTCTCGGTCTTACCCTCGCTGAGGACGAAAGCGGTTATATCCGTATCGCAGAAATTCTGGAAAACTCCCCTGCCAATGAATCAGGTATCCAGCAGGGCGATATCATCACATCTATCGACGGTCTGGACGTTAAAGAGGTTGAGTTCAGTGAAGCTGTCGATGCCATCCGTGGTACCGAGGGTTCAAGCATCACCCTCGCAATCCGCCGAAACGGTGTCGATAAGGATTATACTTTCACCCGTCGCTCTATCGAAGTGAAAACCGTTACCGGTGAAATGCTCAACGGCTATATCGGCTATATCAAGATCTCTTCTTTCAAAGATAATACCCCAGAACAGTTTATTGATACTCTCGAAAGACTTACCGCTAATGGCGCTGAATCCCTGGTCTTTGACCTGAGAGACAACGGCGGCGGCGTTGTTCCGGCTCTCGAAGAATGCCTCGATCCGCTGCTTCCTGAGGGTGTTATCGCTACTGCTGAATACAAGGACGGCAGCAGCGAAACTATCATATATTCCGATGATACCGAGCTTGACCTGCCTATGGTCGTTATCGTTAACGAAAATACTGCCAGCGCTGCAGAGCTTTTTGCTGCTTCACTCCGTGATTTCGGCAAGGCTCAGCTTGTCGGCGTAAAAACCTACGGCAAGGGCGTTATGCAGCAAACCACTGAATTCGATGACGGCAGCGCTGTTGTCCTTACTGTCGCTGAAATCAAAACCACCGTTTCTGAATGCTACAACGAGATCGGTCTTACTCCGGATTATCCTGTAGAAAATGAAGACGATGAATTCGATGCTCAGTATGCAACTGCTCTTGAAGTTGTACAAATGCTGAAAGACCAGTGATAACATTAATTAAGGCTGCTTTATCAGGCAGCCTTTTTGTTATTTGCTTTTTGTAAAAATAAAAAAATTATTTGAAAATTCTGTTTTTCCCTTTTCAATTCTATGGAAATATGTTATAATAATATATATTTCTTTTTCAGGAGGTTTTTTCAATGAAGGAAATGGAATTATATGAGCTTTGGTGTAAAAATGCCAATGAAGACCCAGATCTTAAATATGAACTTCTCAATATTAAAAATAAGGAAGATGAAATTAAAGATAGATTTTACAGAGATCTTGAATTCGGTACAGGAGGTCTCAGAGGCGTTATCGGAGCCGGTATCAACAGAATGAATATCTATACCGTAAGACGTGCAACTCAGGGCTTTGCTGATTATCTCAACCAGGAATATGACAACCCCAGCGTTGCTATCTCTTTTGACAGCAGGATCAAGTCGGACGTTTTCTCAAAGGCTGCTGCTGAGGTACTCGCTGCAAACGGTATAAAAGTACATATATATTCGGAGCTTATGCCTACTCCCTGCCTTTCATGGGCTGTTCGTGCTTTAAAGTGCCAGGGCGGTATAATGGTCACTGCCAGCCATAATCCGGCTAAGTACAACGGCTACAAAGTCTATGGTGAGGACGGCTGCCAGATAACCCTCAGAGGCGCTGAGATCATTCTCGAAAAAATCAAGGCTCTCGATATTTTCAATGACGTTAAAACCTCTTCCTTCAGCGAAGAGGCGGCTAAGGGCAACATCAGCTTCATCGGTCAGGATGTTATCGAAGGCTTCTATGAGAACGTTCTCAAAGAAGGTATCAATACCGATCTTTGCGCTTCCAGCGGTCTTAAGGTCGTTTACACTCCCCTCAACGGCACCGGCAATAAGCCCGTCCGTGAGATACTTAAGAGAATCGGTATCACCGATGTCACTGTAGTTAAAGAACAGGAACACCCCGACGGCAACTTCACTACCTGCCCGTATCCGAACCCTGAGATCCGTGAGGCTCTTGAGGTCGGTCTTAAATACTGCAACGAGGTTAAGCCTGACCTTCTCCTTGCTACTGATCCGGACTGCGACCGAGTGGGTATCGCTGTTCCTGACGGAAACGGCGGCTATGCTCTCTTCTCCGGCAATGAGGTCGGCGCTATGCTCCTGGAATATATCTGCGACCAGAGAATCAAAAAAGGTACTATGCCCAAAAATCCTATCGCTGTAAAAACTATCGTTACAACTGATATCGTTAACCATATCGGTAAGGAATACGGTGTCGAAATTATCGACGTTCTTACCGGCTTCAAATTCATCGGCGAGCAGATCGGTCTCCTGGAAGCTAAAGGCGAGGAAAACCGCTATATCTTCGGCTATGAGGAAAGCTACGGCTATCTCTCCGGTACTTATGTAAGAGACAAGGATGCTGTTAACGCTTCAATGCTCATCTGTGAAATGGCTGCTTATTACCGTACTCAGGGTATCACCCTTATGCAGGCAAGAGAGAATATGTACAAGAAGTACGGTGTATTCTATCAGACTCTCTACAGCTTCACTTTCGAGGGCGAAAGCGGTATGAAGAAAATGGCTGATATCATGGATAAACTCCGCAATGAGCATCCAACTGAGGTCGGTGGTCTTAAGGTCGTTCGCTTCGATGACTACCAGGCAAGCACTTCTAAGGATATGGCTACAGGCAATGTCACTGAGCTTACTCTGCCAAAGTCCAATGTACTGGCATTCTTCCTGGAAGGCGGCTCTAAAGTCATCGCTCGTCCTTCCGGTACTGAGCCTAAGATCAAAACTTACCTCGCTGCAAGAGCTGCTACCCATGAAGAGGCTGAGGCTCTCGAAAAGAAACTCCACGACGATTTCACTAAGGACTTTAAATAAATATATTTACAGGGGACAGTGTTCTGCTCCCCTGTTTTTTAAGGAGGATTTTTTTATGGACGCTGATTTCAGAAATAAACTCATAAATATATTAACTGAAAGTGGAGCAATACAAACCTGGGTAGAGAGAAAGACAACTACTGTTCAGAAATCAATCAGAACAAATGATATTGATCCTGACAATATTGGAATTGCACCTAATGGAAAAAAATACAGAAAAAAAGAACTAATAAAATATCTTTCAGATAACAATTTACCATTTACTGATGATTACATTAATATGGCTGCAAATAAATTCTTAGCGGAAGATCATGACTATGATGAAGAAAATGTAGAAACGATTACACATAATGAAGTTGAAGACTTAACTGATGAACA
>CAMNFW010000102.1 GCA_946537565.1 uncultured Ruminococcus sp.
ACCTCTATCGAGGGTAACAGAGGTGAGCCTCGTCCGAGACCTCCTTTCCCTGCTGAAAAAGGTCTGTTCCAGAAGCCTACTATCCTCAACAACGTTGAGACATACGCTAATATCCCCCAGATCATACTCAATGGCGCTGACTGGTTCGCTTCAATGGGTACTGAGAAGTCAAAGGGTACTAAGGTATTCGCTCTTGGCGGTAAGATCAAGAACACAGGTCTGGTTGAGATACCTATGGGTACAACTCTCCGTGAAGTTATCGAGGAGATCGGCGGCGGTATCCCCAACGGCAAGAAGTTCAAGGCTGCACAGACAGGCGGTCCTTCCGGCGGTTGTATCCCTGCTGAGCATTTCGATATCCCGATCGACTATGATAACCTTATCAGCATCGGTTCTATGATGGGTTCAGGCGGACTTATCGTTATGGACGAAGACAACTGTATGGTTGATATCGCTAAGTTCTTCCTCGAATTTACCGTTGACGAGTCATGCGGTAAGTGTACTCCATGCCGTATCGGTACTAAGAGAATGTGGGAGATCCTCGACCGCATCACTAAGGGTAAGGGTACTCTCGAAGATCTGGATAAGCTCGAAGAACTGGCTTACCATATCAAGTCCAACTCACTCTGCGGTCTCGGTCAGACTGCTCCTAACCCTGTTCTCTCTACTCTCAGATGCTTCAAGGATGAGTATATCGCTCACGTTGTTGATAAGAAATGTCCTGCCGGCGTATGTAAGGATCTGCTCAGCTTTGAGATCGTTAAGGACAAGTGCTTCGGCTGCGGTATGTGTGCAAGACAGTGTCCTGCTGAGGCTATATCCGTTACCGATTATACCGCTCCCGGAAAGAAGAAGCCTGCATACGAGATCGACAAGAATAAGTGCGTTAAGTGCGGCGCTTGTATCGCTACTTGTAAGTTCAAGGCAATCATCAAGAAATAAGCGGAGGAATTATCAATGGAAAATATTACAGTTAAAATTAATGGTAGTGAGATCTCCGTACCTAAGGGAACCACAGTTCTTGAGGCTGCTCATATTGCAGGTTTCGAGATCCCCACACTTTGCTATATGAAGGAGATCAATGAGATCGGTGCCTGCCGTATCTGTATGACTGAGGTCAATGAAGGCAGAGGCTTCCGTCTCGTTGCAGCCTGTGTTTACCCCTGTTCAGATAAAATGGAGGTCCTCACAAATTCTCCTAAGGTTCTTGAGTCCCGCAAGAGAACTCTTGAGCTTATACTCTCCACTCATGACAGAAAGTGCCTCTCCTGCGTAAGAAGCGGTAACTGTGAGCTTCAGAAGCTCTGCCGTGATTACGGTATCGAGGACGCTACAACCTATGACGGCGAGAATCCTTCCTATGAGATCGACAACAGCGCTGCTCATATGTATCGTGACAATAATAAATGTATCCTTTGCCGCCGCTGTGTTGCTGTATGTTCAAATACTCAGGGCATCGGTGTTATCGGAGCTAATGAAAGAGGTTTCAAGACTTACATTGGTTCCGCATTTGATATGGGTCTCGGCGAGACAAGCTGTGTATCCTGCGGACAGTGTATCGCTGTATGTCCTGTAGGCGCTCTGTCTGAAAAGGACTTCACTAAGGACGTTCTTGCTGCAATCGCTGATCCTGAGAAGACTGTACTTGTACAGACTGCTCCTGCTGTTCGTGCTGGTCTTGGTGAGTGCTTCGGTCTTCCTATAGGTACCAACACAGAAGGTAAAATGGTCGCTGCTCTCAGACGTCTTGGCTTCGATAAGGTTTTCGATACTGACTTCTCTGCTGACCTCACTATCATGGAAGAAGCTAATGAGTTCGTTGAAAGAGTTCAGAAGGGCGGCGTTCTCCCGATGATCACCTCCTGCTCACCTGGTTGGGTAAAGTTCTGCGAGCATTATTATCCCGATCTTCTTGATCACCTTTCAACCTGCAAGTCTCCTCAGCAGATGTTCGGTGCTACCGCTAAAACTTATTACGCTGAGAAAATGGGCATTGATCCTAAGAATATCGTTATGGTTTCTATCATGCCTTGTACTGCTAAGAAGTTCGAGATCGGCCGTGATGATCAGAGTGCTGCTGGCGTTCCTGATGTTGATTTTGCTCTCACAACCCGTGAGCTTGGCAGAATGATCGAGCGTGCCGGCATCAATTTCCTCGGTCTGCCTGATGAGAAGTTTGACGATCCGCTGGGTATCTCCACTGGTGCCGGTGTTATCTTCGGTGCTACCGGCGGTGTTATGGAGGCTGCTCTCCGTACCGCTGTTCATACCCTTACTGGTCAGACTGTTACTGATCTCCCTGAGGTTCGTGGAACAAAGGGTATCAAGGAAGCTACTTATAACGTTGGCGACCTCAATGTTAAGGTTGCAGTTGCAAGCGGTCTTTCAAATGCAAGAGAAATTCTTGACAAGATCAGAAGCGGTGAGTGTGATGCTCAGTTCATCGAGATCATGGCTTGTCCCGGCGGCTGTGTAAACGGCGGCGGTCAGCCTCAGGTTCCTATGGGTGTCAGAAACTTTGTTGACATAAGAGCTGAAAGAGCTAAGGTTCTGTATGATCTGGACGCTTCAATGCCTCTCAGACAGTCTCACGAGAATCCTGCTATCAAGGAAGTTTATGAGACATTCTTCGGCGAACCCGGCAGCCATAAGGCTCACGAAGTTCTCCATACATCTTATGTTAAGAGATCTGTAAACTGATTTAATTCTATCCCCGTACTTCCTGAGTACGGGGATTTTTATTGTTAACGCTTTTAATTTACTATAATTTGTCTGATTTGTGATGTCTGCTGCGATTATTATATATAGAGAATATGCAGCAGCTTTCAGGGAATGGGGGGTTATCTTGAGTGACACAGAAATTATTGATTTAATTAAAAATCAACCCGTAAAAGGAAGACGTGCCCTCTTCGATCAATTCTGCGATTATGTCTATGTCATTGCCGCAGGAAAAATAAAAAGCTGCGGCAGCCGTGAAGATATCGAAGAATGTGTAAGCGATATATTTGCCGATGTTTACAAATATGTCGATTCTAAAGAAGTTGAAGGCAGCCTTAAAGCTTTAGTCTCTACTATTGCTAAGCGCCGTTCCATAGATTTTTTCCGCAGACTTTCAGGAGGCTTCGGCAAAACCGTTTCCATTGAAAGCGATGAAATGTACGATATTCCCTCAAATGAAAATATTTCCGAAAGCGCTGAAAATAAAGAGCGCAGCAGGATCATTCTCAATAAAATTAAAGAACTCGGTGAGCCCGATTCAACGATTATTATCCAGCAGTATTTCTATAACAGAACTGCCCGTGAAATAGCAGATTCAGTCTCGCTTACTGCTTCAAACGTCCAGAGACGCAGCAGCAGAGCAAGAGATAAACTCCGAAAGCTTCTTATTGAAGCCGGAATAACCTATTAAGGAGGTGAGATATATGAAAGACAATGATTTCAACCTGTTTGAAAATCCAGATGATGAACTCCTTGAGCATATCGCCGAGGATTTTCCTGTACTGACCAGTGAAGAAAAAGACAGATTGTTTGCTATGAGCGAAAGAAAGTTTAACATAAACCATACGGAAAATCCCGAAGGCTTAAACGCTGACAATGAAACTGGCGACCAAGTAAGCGGCGTTGATAATTATAATACGATCGTCTGGCGCAAATATATCTCAACTGCAGCGGCTATTGTTCTTCTTGCCGGCGGAATTGGCGGAAGTATTGCCATCGGAAGACATATGCAGAATAATAAACCCCAGGATAATATCTCCACCAGAACCATCGAAACTACTACTGCTGAAACTACTGTCACTCTGACCACCTCTTCTTCTGCAACCACAAGTTTAACTACTTCTACCACCTCAACTTCTACCACCACCACCGCTGCCACAACCTCTGCTACTAAAAAAGCTTCAGAAGATAATCAGAATATCCATTATAATGCTATTGCTGAATCAATGGTCCAGAAATACCGCAGGTCAATTGATGTCTGGAAATTTCCCGGCTTGAAAACAGATCCGGATAATCAGAAGGATTTCCAGCTCAATGATAAAACTTTAAGCTATATCAAAGTGAATGACACCGAGTTTTCTTCTCCGGAGGAAATAAAAAAATTCCTCTATTCAGTTTTCCTCCCTGAACAGGCTGAGGATAGATTCAACAGATGCTATGGCGGTGACCTTACAGAAAAAATCAATAATAATTCCGCTTCCATTGATGATCTTAAAATGTATATCACTTATGAGGGTGCGCTGTATTCTGCTATCGGCGGTTCAGGTCATCCATATGGCGATACTGTCTCAATTACTGCTGAATCCGTCAGCGATAAGGAAATTCTCGCTCATTGGAGCTATGAAGAACTCGATCATACCGGTGAAATGACCATTCATATAGTATGGGTCGATGAATACAATGACTGGCGCATTGATGACGCAGTTTCAGGCAGTCAATACTTCGGAACTCCAGATGATAATGAGCTGGAAAACTCTGCTGCTGAACTGTTCAGCGGATTTGCTGATGTTTATAACGCTATGAACGCTATTGACGTTGGCTATGACGAAAGCGACACCATAAGCTTTGAGCTTGTCAACTGGTACAACGGTCTCGACCACGGCACAAGTCCGATTATTATTAAATATTCAAGAGTTGCTGACGAAAGATTTAATTCCGAAAGTGAGCTTCGTGAATATATCAACACCAAATTCATGCCCTGGAACAGCTTTGCCGTTATTGGCGATATCAGCAAATATCCCGTAAATTCAACCCTTGACGGTGAAATTGATATCAATACCTATCCTGTTCAGGACGACTTTCTCCCCTACGTTATCCATGACGGAAAACTTTATGTCTGCTCATACTGTGATGCAAGCGGCGGCGAGTCCAGCCTCAGCATCGTCAGCACTATGAAAAATGCAAGAATGGAGCATGACCCGTCTGCTGTCCGCATAAACTCTGTAAACGGAAGCTTGTTCGATGTTGTTCCGGACAGCGATACCTGCCGCATTATTAAGGATCCCAGCGGAACCTATACAGGTGAAATACTCTTTGCAGTTCAAAGAGATGACAATGGAAACTGGAAGATCAACTCCTGGACATATTAAATTTAACACAGATAATCATTTTTCCTCCATGCTCAATTTGCAGAGCAGTACAAAGAAGCCGCCCTCACCAGAGAGCGGTTTCTTATTTCTTCTGCCGGTTATCAGGTTCCGCTTTCACCATAATTTGAAAGCACACGGGCTGAGGGGTCGTTTACATCACAGCCCTCCCACTCCTTGTTCGGCATCCAGAAATCTGCTACCATTTCACTGTTTCCAGGATAGTATTTCTCAAATATTTCCCGGTAATACAATGATTCCTTTGTGAACGGACGGGCATGGCTGTAATTGGTGCATTTAAGCTCATATTCCTCATCTGAATAACAGCTTTCTGCATGAGCCTTAAGATGATCTACCATAGAATGTCCGACTGCATCTGAAAAGGCTGCTTTTTCACGGTAAAGTATATCGTGGGGAAGATAATCCCCCTCAAAAGCATGACGAAGCAGATACTTTCCTTTGTTATATTTGTTAAGCTTCAACTCCGGGTCAACCGCCATTACATATTTTACAAAATCAAGATCTCCGAAGGGGACTCTCGCTTCCAGTGAATTTACCGAAATACAGCGGTCTGCTCTGAGTACATCATACATATGCAGCTCGTGTACACGCTTAACGGATTCCTGTTGGAAAGCCTCCGCTGACGGCGCAAAATCTGTATACTTATATCCAAAAAGCTCATCAGATATTTCACCCGTAAGAAGCACCCTTATATCTGTCTGTTCATGTATTGCTTTGCATAACAGATACATTCCTATACTTGCTCTTATCGTTGTGATATCGTATGTTCCAAGAAGGTGGATCACTTCATCAACTGCTGCAAGTACATCTTCCTTAGTTATGATAACTTCTGTATGATCGCTGCCAATATATTCTGCAACCTGTCTTGCATATTTAAGGTCGATGGCATCAGTGTTCATTCCAATTGCAAAGGTTCTTATTGGCTTATCACTCTTTTTCTGTGCAACTGAACACACCAGCGATGAATCAAGTCCGCCTGAAAGCAAAAAACCTACCTTTGCATCTGAATCCAGACGCTTTTCAATACCTTTGGTCAGCTTGTCATGTATGTTCCTGCAAACAGTTTCTATATCATCATGAATAACATTTTCAACAGCTGTGATATCGCAGTAACAAGTGAACTTTCCGTCCTTATAATAATGGCCGGGCGGAAACGGCATTATCCTGCTGCATATTTCAACAAGATTCTTAGCTTCACTTGCAAATACAATATCTCCCCTGCTGTCCTTGCCGTAATAAAGCGGACGTATTCCGATTGGATCTCTTGCAGCTATAAACTCATGGGTTTCCCCGTCATAGATAACACAAGCAAATTCCGCATCAAGTCTGCTGAACATATCCGTGCCGTATTCTCTGTACAATGGCAGAAGTATCTCACAGTCACTTCCGCTCTTGAAATTATATCCTTTAGTTTCCAGCTCAGAGCGTATCTTTCTGAAACCGTATATCTCACCGTTGCAGACCACATAGCTGCCGTTCAGCTCGAAAGGCTGCATTCCTTCCGGTGAAAGTCCCATGATCGACAATCTCTGAAATCCCAGAACTCCGTCCTTTACATCAATTATCCGGCAGTCATCAGGTCCCCGTGAGACCGTTGCTTCCAGTCCCCGGGAGACTATTTCCACTCCGCCGGTTTTTCCTGTAAAACCCATGATTGTACACATTTTTTTATTCCTCCATATCTGTAGATCACCCCAGTGCAGCGCCTTTGATGCACCCGTGAGAAAAGAAAAAACGGCACTGAAATATTCAGCACCGTTGCTAATTAACGTTATTATTATATCACTGTCAGCAGGATTTGTCAACCAGTTTTTTTATATTCTTCATGAAAATCTGAGAATCTGCATCTGTCAATGTTTACAGTGAAAAATCAACAGTTTTTTTGTCATTGATTGTAGAAAATGCCATAGTGACAAATTCACAAAAATATGATATAATGAATGTTAAAGCATTCTTAATAATTTATTATAGCGCTGCATGATCATGTGAATAATGATCTCTGGCAGCTGGTGGAGGGATGATATTGGAATTCAAAACAAACAGCGGTGTCTGGGGAACAATGTTTGGGGTTCCTTATGTGGTGGCTGATAATTTTCTTAAACTCGCTACCGGTGAACAGCTTAAAGTTCTGCTGTATATTCTTCGCTGCTCCGGAAGAACTGTTTCGCCGGAGGAAATCGCCATGAATACAGGAGTTTCACCAGCCCAGGCTGAGGAAGCTGTAATGTTCTGGCAGCAGGTGAATGTACTCTCTGCCGGTGCTTCTATGACCAGCATTATGTCTCCGCCGGCTGATAATAAA
>CAMNFW010000103.1 GCA_946537565.1 uncultured Ruminococcus sp.
CGCAAGAGCTGAATATTCCCCTGAGCAGCTGTTTGTCCGTACAGTGAGAAATACTGCTGCTTCACTGGGCGGCTATGAGATCGCTACTTATTCATTCGTTTCTCCTAAGTATTTCGAGAAGATCAATCTTCCTGAAAACAGCAGGCTCCGCAATGTGGTAAAGATCATTAACCCTCTCGGTGAGGATACCAGCGTTATGAGAACTACTTCCCTGCCTTCAATGCTGGACGTACTTTCTCTTAACTACAACAACAGAAATGAAGCTGCTTGTCTCTTTGAGATCTCAAAGGAGTACCTCCCGGCTGCTGAGGAAAAACCATATATCAACGGCGATACCCTTGCCAGCGGCGGTAAGAAGCATAAGTATGAATACTCTCTCCCTGACGAGATACAGACCCTTGTTATTGGTATGTACGGCGGAGATGCTGACTTCTATACTCTCAAAGGTATGGTTGAACAGCTGCTGGCTGAAATCAGGATCAGTGATGTTGAATATATCAGAGCTATGGACTGTGATGCTTTCGATGAAAAATTCGCTCTCCACCCCGGCAGAAGCGCTGTTATCATGAAGGACGGCAAGGCTCTCGGCTTCTTAGGTGAGCTTCACCCACAGGTTCAGGAGAAATATGAATTAGGCGCTAAAACCTATGCAGCAAAGCTTGTTATACCTGAGCTTATGGCTGCTGCAAACGATAAGATCACTTACAAGCCTCTGCCCAAATTCCCGGCTACTACCCGTGACCTCAGCCTTATCGTTAATGATGATGTTCCGGTTGCTGAACTGGAAAAGGCTATAAAGGGAGCTGTTGGAAAGATTCTGGAAAAGATTACCCTCTTCGATGTTTACAAAGGCAAGCAGATCGAAGCCGGCAAAAAGAGCGTTTCCTACTCTATCTCAATGCGCTCACACGACGGCACTCTCACTGATGAACAGGCTGACAGTGCTGTTAAAAAAGCTCTTAAGGCTCTTGCAAATATCGGTGCAGAGCTGAGAGGCTGATAATTAAATATACGAACTTATCCCACAAGTCAATGAGACTGACAGCTGAATTTCTCCTGTCAGTCTCATTTTATCGGGCTGAAACTCAAAACAGCGGAGCAGGTATAAAACCCGATCCGCTGTTTATTTTATGTTATATAGTAAACCGTTTAAACGGAATGATTCTGTCAGTCTTTGCTGTCATGTCTGAGACGAGTTATTCAGCATCAGAAACTGCCGGTTTTTCGGTCTCATAAACCGCTTCATCAGCTGCTTCAGCTTCAATAAGCGCAAGCTGTGCCTGATAAGCGTCAAGAATGCTTTCCTCGAAAAGCTTTCTTGCAGATGGAGAAATTGGATGAACAATGTCTCTGAAAATGCCATTTTCGTCTTTTCTGCTTGGCATAGCTACGAAGATACGCTCATCGCCCTGAACGACCTTTATGTCATGTACAGCAAACATATCGTCGATCGTTACAGAAACAACTGCTCTCAGCCTGCCGTCAGACATGATCTTCCGGATCTTTACATCTGTGATTTCCATTGAATTACCTCCTTTTGCCGCAGGAGCGGTGATATCAGAAATGTTTGGCTACTATTCATTTTTCGACAAACAATCAGTTCATTACATATTATAACTCATTTATCCAAAAAATGCAATACTAATTTGAAAAAATTAAAAAAATATCTTTGAATTTTTTGTTATCAATGAAAAGGTAGGAATTCTTTTATGAATATTTATTCATTTTTGTAATAACAATGCGTATCCATAATGACCCTAAGTCAGGGTCTATAGCCTATTTTTCATAGGTATCAATTATTTTTACAGCAGCTTCAAGTCTGGTCTGGCGGTTGTTCATAGCCTGCTTTTCAATATAACGATGCGCCTGCGGTTCAGTGAAGCCAAGATATTTTATCAGCACTGCCTTTGCCCTGTTGATAAGGCGTATCTCATTTATCCGTGCAAGAACAGCTGCATTCTCCGGCTCTGTTCCACTGGAGATATACTTCTGAACGTTACCGCTGAAAGCACTCCTGTCAATTGGTTTTGATATTATACAAATATTATATTCCTCTGCCCTGCCATACAGCTCATTGGCAATGTCCGCTCCGCACAGGAGTATAACTTTGCTGCCAAAGTCAGAGGCTGCATCCTCTGCAAGTGAGGTTCCGAATTCATCATCAAGGGGCGTATCTATAACCAACAGCTGCGGTTCCTGTTCAGCTGAAAGCATCCTTCTTGCTTCATTGCCGCTGGGTGCAGCTGAAATACGTCCGAAGCCTTCGCTGTGCAGCAGCTGCCTGATCAGTGCAGCTGTTTCAGCTGATGAAGAGACGATCAGTGCTTTTTTCATGCTTCATCTCCGTTATATAGTCTTGAAATATGCTGAATATTCATACTCATCTTTATCCTTAGCAAGCTCATATTCCTGAAGCAGCTTGTCCGTCTGTGCAAAAATACTGCTGCGGATCTTTTCAGGAAGTATCCGTGACACAAAACTGCTGTTTCTTGCAATTTCCAGTGCTTCATCAAGTGAAGCCGGCAGCGGTTCATGATCTGAAAAAGCAGTTTTCATATTGCTGTCCCAGAATGTACAGTCATCAGATTCTATGCCCTCAATGCCGGCAGCAAGTATCAGCTTAAAAACCACATAGGGGTTGCAGCAGGCGTCAGCAGAACGGATCTCTATCTTTGGTGAAGTGCCGGGACAAGCTGGAATTCGTATCAGCTGAGAGCAGTTTTCAAAGGACCAGTTGACATACTTCGGCGCATATCCGATCCCAAGCCGCTTGTATGAATTAGTGATACAATTAAGAAATACTGTTATCTCCCGTATGTGACGGAGAATACCGGAAATAAAGCATTTCCCTTCCCGTGACATTTTTTCCGGAGAGGCTCCGAATATATTCTCTCCATTCTTTTTCATGCTCAGGGATATGCTCAGTGCGCTGCCATGTTCATGGGGAAGAGGCTTCGGCATGAACGAAGCGTAAAGACCGCTTTGCGCTGCAATTGACTTTACCACAGTTTTATAGTGCATCATATTGTCAGCGGCTGTTACCGGTTCATTTTCACAGAACTCTATCTCATTCTGACCGGGACCATGTTTATGACAAGAGCTTTTCGGGTTAAGCCCCATTGCCTCCAATGAAAGACATATCTCTCTCCTTGGATTCTCACATTTGTCAAGGGGAGCTACATCAAGATATCCGCCCAGGTCATGAGGAATATTTGTAGGCATACCCTTTGAGTCCAGCTCAAACAGATAAAACTCACATTTTGTACCCATTTCACATGAATAATTATTCAGTCTCAGGCGGTTGATATAGCTGATAAGATCACTTCGCATATCACCGGCATAGGTCGTTCCGTCCGGATTTTTTAGATTACAGAAGAAACGTACCACCCTGCCGGACTGGGGTCTCCACGGAAGAATTGAAAGTGTAGATATATCCGGCACAAGCAAGAGATCTGAGCAGTCCTTATCCAGCGATGATGCGTCAAATGGTATGCCATAGGTTATCGCACGCTCCAGCTCATTCGGCATGACAGCTGCATTTTTCAGATTTCCTGATATATCACAGAAGGTCAGCCTGATAAATTTAACATCATTCTCACTGACAAATTTCAGTATTTCCTTTGGAGAGCCGCTCATACAATTACCTCCGGTCAATAAATTTCCACAATAATTATATCACTCCTCTATTCTTATGTCAAGTTTTTTTAGCTGACGTTTCTGCCCTTTGACCTGCATGATCTGCCGGAAATTATACGCTCAGGCTCCTGTTATTGACGCTGAAAAATATTATAGGCAAGGCAGTTTTATCCAAAACACTCATTCCGGCTCATCATGATTTTTCGCTGACCATTATCGACACACGATCCTGCATCATTTCTGCTGTATCATCAGCATTTCTCTCGCCGGCAAAAAATGGTGCTAATTCTTCATTTATGATATTCCACAGATCATCGTCAAGGTTTGAATCCAGCCTTGAGGTGCTGTTGATATACTCAGTTATTTTTTCACATTCAGCTTTTGTGGGGTAGCCTGCATCAAACTCTGTTCCCTGTGCCTGCTGGATATTCTTCTCGCCCTCATGCTCAGATGCCTCTTCCTTAATTTTTTCAAAGGCTCGGTTATTGACAGGGAAGCCAAATTCACTGTGATCTTCCAGCTCTCCGGTCTCCTCGTTGTAATAGTCATAATAATGATCATCGGCGTATTGATATTCATATCCACAAAGTTCACGCAGAAACAGCCATGCACCATACTGCTTTTCCTCAGACGATGCTGAACAGATGCCAAATCTTTCCGAGGTTGAAAAAAATGAACCGCTGCCGTCTTCAGTAGGATATCCCACAAGGATATTTTCAGTTTTGGTAAAATCCGTATCCGTGATATCGTGCATTGTTCCGTGATAGCTTCCGAATCCGGTTATGAACGCAGTATTCAAAAAATTAACTGCATTATGATCATATTCATTATAATCATAGTCAAGTGAATACGGGAAGGTGTCAAGAAACTCCAGGATATCAATGAATTCCGGAGAATCAAAGCTGCACGTTCCATTTTTATAATCAATAAAACGAGTTATATCTCCACGAATAATTGTCATATAAACATAATCTCTTGTATTATGTCCCTGTATCTTTGTACCCTCAGGCATCGCCGCCCAGTGCTCCTTGAACTCGTCCAGAGTCCAGTTTTCCTTGTCACCCACATACTCTCTCTTTCCCACAAGAGTGTTTACCTGAAATTTCAAAGGCATATAATTCAGCTTTCCGTCTGTTTCACAAAGCTCTAAAACGTGAGAATTAAGAGTGTCCATATTTATCTCTTCATCGCTGCTCATAAATTTGTTCAGGTCAGTGAAAGCGCCCTTGTTTGCAAGATTTTCAAAAAGACCGCCTCTGTCAGGGATTGTATAATCCGGGATTATATCAAATACTCCGCCCTTCATGATATCAGTGGTCAGCTGCATTTTAACAGCTGCTGTCCCCTCTTCTGTAATACTGTAACCTCCGCCGGGAAGATCTGGTTCACTGGATTCATTATAGCTTTGGTCGTAGTATTGTGAATAGTCTATAAATTCTATTCTATAGCCGTTATCCTCCTGATTGAAGTCATCTATCGCTTCCATTATCTGACCGTCAAGCTTGTCTCTGCCGTTAAGGAAAACTGCCATTTTCAAGGTTATTTCTTCTGATGATCTTTCCGGGGAAGAGCCGGCTTGTTCTTCTTTGTCAGTCATCTGAATGTCAGCTGATGCACTGCTGTCAGCTTTTTCCGAAGTTGGTGCAGCAGATGAACATGAAACAGCCCCCATTGCTGCCAGCGCAAAAATCAGTGCCGAAGTCTTTTTTATAATATTCATTTTCTTTCCTCCGCTTTATATTATTTGTCTGCCATAAAGGCAGGATCTATTTATATACACGTTAATCAGAAAGAAAGTGTAACATTTTTTTCAATGCGCCGTTTTATTTCTCACTTGCCAATTTATTGGTTTTGCCTCTTCTCCATTTTTTTCCAGCTTACAAAACCATATATATCATTCACCAGAAATGCCGCAAAACATACCAGAACTGAAATATATGATGTGTTTTCCAGCGATGCCATTCCCCAGAGTATTATAAGTATAATATCATTGCAGGCATAGGCTGCGGCAAAATACGGACTGCGCCGGAATGTGAGATAAACTGCCGCAAAGCTTGTTGTAACGGACACTGTGCTTGGAATAAGATTTGCTGTGCCGAAGTGACGGAGAATGAAATAAAACAGTACCGTCACAGCTGCTGTCAGCACTGCCATAAATACGATCTCCGGCAGCTTTATATGATTCACCTTTACCTCTGAACGTTTGCCGTTATAAGGATTTCTCAGCCATGATACCAGTGATATCACAGCCATTGGCGCTGTCATTCCCATGTACGTTATCATTTCTCCGTAATAGCTGAATGTCCACGAAATATAACCGTACAGCAGACTGAATACTATCATCAGGACCTGTGCAGCCGGATTTCCCTTCGCCGCAAATATCAGCGATGTTACCCCCAGTATCGAGGCTGCAAGAGTTAAATAATTCTCCCTGTCAAAGATTATAAATGACAGTATTATCGCCGTACAGGATATGCCCCACAGCAGCCTTTCACCAAGACTGAAATATTCTGCCAGCTTCTTCATTTTGTTCACTTCTCCTTTCAAAATAAAAAGCATTCATGTACAGCTTCAAAGACCTAACGCTGTACACAAATGCTTTCATGGCTGAATTTTTCAGCCTGTGCATAACCTACCCGGTGGCAGTTTAAACAGTATCAAAATTTTCTTTAAGATAATCATAAAACAACTCTGCTGCTTCAGCGCTGTCATTTTTATTATAAAGCACAAGATTGCAGCTGTTGATGAATTCTTTTATCATATCACCGTCTTCAATAAGCGGATTCATTTTTTTCACGTTCTTATTATCCATTTTCAGCGAAGCTTCAAACTGTAGACCCTTAAGAAGTCCTGCCTCCTCAAGATAGCCTTTTGCATCTGAACTCAGAGGAGTTCCTTTTTCCACTCCCTGCAAAAGTGCCATTTCACGGCTGTTCAGCAGGTAATTAAGAAAGATCGCTGCCTCACGGGGATGCTCGGTATTCTTGCTGACTGCAAGCAGAGATGTCGGCTTTGAATCCCAGCCGATACCGCTTTCATCTGCCGTAAACGCTGTATAGTCACCAGCGATGATATCTTGTTCATTGTCCACGCTTCTGCCAAAATAATTCACCGCATCACTTACCCAGGCTACTGCACCAGCATACACTCCATTGTCAATGTCTGTCTTCTTGAAATACTCTACCTGCGGCATGACCTTTTTTTCCACCATTCCGCAGTAAAAATCTATCATCACTTTGATATCATCGGAATTATACATAATTCTGCTGTCATCATTTACAAATTGCTTTCCGGTCACCTGCTCTGCATAAGCTGCGGAATACAGCCATACCGATTTTGATGAACCGGCAAGGAGATAGATATTATCCCTGCTCAAAACCTCTGCTGCCGAATAAATATCGTCCCAGGTCTTCGGCACTGCAATGCCATGATCGTCCAGCATCGACTTATTGAGATAAACCGTTTCTGCATTCATTGCTATAGGAACAGCATTCAGGATACCGTTCATTCTGCCATAATCCAGCATATCAGGTGTAAATGTTGAAAGGTCAAGCTCGTCAGTCAGCTTTTCAAGATCGTAATAGCCGGTGCCGTCAGCTGAAAACTGTGACAGCCAGTTAAAGTTGACCTGCATTACATCAGCCTCAGTATCAGAAACCATTTGAATACGGTTTCTGTCCTCATAGCCTGACCACTCAGAATAGCTGCACTTTACTTTGATATCAGGATAAAGCTTTTCAAATTCCTCCACCGCTTCAACGGTA
>CAMNFW010000104.1 GCA_946537565.1 uncultured Ruminococcus sp.
AGGCAAATGAGCTGGCTGGACAGGTCCCAAGAGACGAAGACGACAGATTCATGCTTACCATTGACCCATTCACTGAATGCAAAAAGGCTATGAAAAATGCCTCCGAAAAATATCCCCAGCTAAGAGGATATTACCCGCAGGCTAAGCCTATAATGTTCTCTTACTTCATGAGCCAGTCAAATCTTTTAGGTATGTTTTTTCCATTCTCAATGGAAGCAAACTATAACGATGATATGGTCACAACTAATCTTCCGGAAGTGCTGTGCCATGAATATTCTCACCTTAAAGGCTTTATGCAGGAGGACGAGGCAAATTTCATTTCCTTCGTTTCTACTATGGAAAGCGATAACGTGGAAGTGCGCTACAGCGGTCTGCTCGACGCTCTTGAATATGTCCATAATCAGATCTATAAAAATAACATCACCGAAGGCTATGAACTTACCGAAACTATCTCGCCAAAAGTCACTAATGACTGGTTCAGATTTCTTCCGGATAATTACTGGGAAGAAAATCAATCCAAGGAAATAATCTCCACCGATACTGTCAGCACCGTTTCATCTGCCGCTTCTGATGCCAGCCTGAAACTCAACGGTGTCGATGACGGTCTCGAAAGCTATTCAAGAATGGTCGATCTTCTCCTGGATTATTACTATCCGCCTGAACAATAAAATTTTACGGCAGCTGTCTAAAAAAATACAGCTGCCGTTTTTTGCTATTCAGCTGAGGTCGTTTCGGTCGATACAGCCGAAGAAACACCTGATTCCGTGGCGGTCTCTGTCACCGGGATTGTTTCATTTGTCCTTTCAGGAGAGCTTATAACTGTAAGCTCCGTGAAGGTCATCTTAAGCAGATTATTCGGCATTTCAAAGGCTGAAACATGACCGTTTTCGTCCACTGTGAGAGTATACTCACCTCCGTCAAGGCTGCCTTTGACTGCAAGCATTCCGTCACTGTCTTCACCGGAAAGCTCTTCAAGCCGGGCATTTGTATCAACCGCTTCAATCAGATTCAGCATCATCGCTTTGACCGGCAGTGCAGATTTCGGCACTGAAAAGCTCAGTCCTTTATAGCTGGCTGTAACATTTCCCTCGCTGAAACTCATAACTATTCCTGAAAGTGTATTCGGAGAAGTAAACTCCGCCGCCCATTCACCATCGCCGAAACGCTTGATGACCGCTTCTGCATTCAGCTTGTCAAGAGTTATCATTGCTTTCGATTCAAAGGCGCAGCCAAGTTCGTTAGCAGCTTTCCTGTTTACTGCCGAAGGCGCAGAACAGCTGAAAAGACACATAACTGTTACAAAAATCAATACGGACGCTAAAAGCTTTTTCATAGTATCACTCCTAAGAAATATTAATGCTTTAAACGTCCGCAGTATTTCATATCATATTCTTTTGTTTTTCCTTGAGTATGCGGAAGGAGTCAGGCACACAGTTTATGATATCTCTTGGAAGCATTGCCTCCTGACCAAATTTTTCTGCTGCTGCATCTCCTGCAAGTCCGTGGATATATACTCCTGCACAAGCTGCATCATATGGGGTATATCCCTGTGCTGCCACAGAACCTATTATTCCGGCAAGAATATCTCCGCTTCCTCCTCTGCTCATTCCAGGATTTCCGGTATGATTAGATGCTGAATTCCGACTGTCGGCAACGATAGTTCCTGCACCCTTAAGAGCCACTGTTATGCCATATTTTTCAGCATATTTCTCAGCAGCCATTATTCGGTTGTCAGTTATCACTCTGTTCTCACAGTTCAGCAGCCTTGCCATTTCACCGACGTGAGGAGTTATGATAACATCGGACTTCCTGTTCATTAATATTTCTATGTCCCTTGCAATACAATTTATGCCGTCTGCATCTATGACCACAGGAACTTCGGCATTCTGCACAACATATCTCACTACCTCAAGGGTATCGTTTGTAAGACCCATTCCACAGCCTATTACAATTGCTGATGCTTTCTCCATTGCCTCTTTTATAAGTGAAATATTTGAATCAAAAAGCATATAGCCGTAATCGTCACATTCCAGCTCTGTATATACCGCCTCCGGTACAAGCACTGAAACCGTGTCTATACATTTTTCTACCGATGCCACTCTTACAAGTCCTGCTCCGGAGCGCAATGCTCCCAGCGCTGCAAATGATGCTGCCCCACGCATTGAACTGCTTCCAGCTATGACCAGTACACTTCCAAAGTTTCCCTTATGTGCATCACGCTCACGCTTTGACGGAAAACCTGCCAGCTGATTCCGATCGATCCGGAAATATTTTCTCTCCCCGTTCGTAACACTGAACGCCTGCGCCGGTATCCCAATGTCTGCAACAGTTATCCTGCCGCAGTATTTTCTCAGCGGAAACTGTGTCATTCCAAACTTAAGGCAGCCAAAACAAATAGTTTCATCAGCAGTAAATATTCCAGGTGATACAGTGCCCTTTTTACTGTCACCGCCGCTGGGAATATCAACTGCTATTTTATATGCTCCTGTTCCAATGCTGAAAATTGCCTTTATATCATTGGTCAGCTCACCATGAAAGCCTGTTCCGAAAACTCCGTCCACAAGGATATTAGCATTGACTATCGCATTTCTCACATCATTCATTCTCTGCTTTTCCTTGACAAGTATCTTATCAACAGACGAAAGCTCTTTTGAATTTCTCTTTTCATTCAAGTCGGTATGCTGTATTGTCATATAATCCAGCTCTGCCGCTTCAACTGCTGCTGCTACAGTCTCTGATCTGTAACCGGTTATCACCCTTACCTTATCAGGCAAAGCTTCAAAGGTCTTTTGTGCAAGAGGCGTGGAAGGCGCTTTCAGAAGATTTATCACCGTAACATCGAATCCACGGTAAACCAGTATCCCTGCCGCCGCAAAACAATCTCCGCCGTTATTTCCTGAGCCGGCAAGAAATGTTATATGCAGCTTCTCCGGTGAATCATATTTCTCACGGGCTGAGCATTCTATTATAAGCTCTGCAAGCTTTCTGCCTGCATTCTGCATCAGCTGTTCCCTGGAAACTCCCAGCTTTTCAGATTGTTCTTCAATTTTTGCCATTTGCTTTGGCGTAACGATCTGCATGATCACTCCTCCTTTGCATTCCCAATGCTCCCTTCATATCTCATCTGCTTTGGAAGTGAAGCATTAATATATCCCAGCAGTTTTTCATTCGGACAAAAAACAAGTCTTGTAAGTCCGTATTTTTCGCTGGTAAAGTCAGCATAAAACTCCTCTGAGGCAATATTTGTTGAAGCCAGAACTATTGTCATATCGTCACTTTCCTCCTGGCTGTCGGTGTATTTGCCGAAGGCTGTAAAGCTTCTCACCTCAACACTCAGCATCTCTCTGCGCTTTTTCTTTGCGATTATCTTGTCAACATCCAGCTCGCCGTTAGTAAAGGTATACTCATACTCCACCTTTGAATCCTCCAGCTGTTTCCACATTATAAGCGCTGTGCCTACCGCAAGTATGAACCCTACAAAAGAAAACAATCCCTTTCCCATTGTCAGAAGTGTAACAAGCACCAGCACTAATATCATTATCATGCCAATGATCATTGTGATCATAAGCTTTAATCTGTCGCTCTTTGTGTTGTGCCTTACAATAAGCTGTTCTGTAAAATTATCCATTGAAAAATCTCCTTAATTCTTAATAATATTTATTATAGCATATTTTTTTTGTGATTTCAATAAAAAAGACTTGATTTTTTTTTGATAATAGAGTATAATACTATCATAAACCCTATGACTGAGAGAGTAAGTCTGCGAGGCTTCTCAGAGAGGCGCAGGAAGCTGAAAATGCGCTGCTGCCAGACAGACCGAAGTTCACTCACGAGGGGCAGAACAGAAGCTGGACAGTGTTTTCTGCTGTTCATGTGGTAGGCTCTGACGCAGGTCTGCGTTAAAGGCAAGAGAGTGTCGGCTCTCCTGACCAAAGGTGGTATAAAAGCAAGATCAGTCTTGTCCTTTTGGACAGGACTATTTTTATTGTCAGACACAAATATGATCTGCTTTTATAATAAATGCAGAAATAACATCAGATCTTGTCTTCACATTTTTACATTGCATTTTCAGCAGTCCTTGCTGATAACAGCACTTATGCAGACAAGCTCTCAGAATCAGGAGTTGAAAATAATGAAAGAACAACTGGAAAAAATCGAAGCGCAGGCTAAACAGGAACTGGAAAAATGCGCCGACATCAAGCTGCTTGACGAGCTGAGGATAAAATACCTCGGAAAAAAAGGTGAGCTGACTGGTATCCTCAAGCAAATGGGCAAGCTCACTCCCGAAGAAAGACCCGTTATCGGTCAGCTGGCTAATAAGGTCAGAGCTGATATCGAAGAGGCTCTCTCTTCAAAGCTCAATTCTCTTAAGTCAAATGCTCAGGCTGCTAAGCTCAAAGAGGAAACTATTGATATCACCCTCCCCGGCAAAAAAGCTCCCCTGGGTAAACTCCACCCGCTCACCAAAGTGGAAAATGAGATCAGAGAGATCTTCATGGGCATGGGCTTTGAAATAGCTGACGGTCCGGAGATCGACGACGATTACCACGTTTTTGAAGCTCTCAACCTTCCACCCGATCACCCAGCAAGAGATACTCAGGATACTTTCTATATCGCTGGTACCGATGAGACCGTTCTTCTCCGTACCCAGACCTCATCTGTTCAGGTCCATGTTATGGAGAATCAGAAACCGCCTATCCGCATCATTTCTCCCGGCAGAGTTTTCCGTTCAGATGCTGTTGATGCTACCCATTCTCCCCTCTTTCACCAGATCGAAGGTCTTGTTGTTGACAAGGGAATCAAAATGAGCGACCTCAAAGGTACTCTCGAAATGCTCATGAAAAAACTCTACGGCAATGACTGCAAGCTCCGTTTCCGCCCCCATCACTTCCCTTTCACCGAGCCCAGCTGTGAGGTCGATATCAGCTGCTTCAACTGCGGCGGCTGCGGCTGTTCAATGTGCAAGGACGAAGGATATATCGAGCTTCTCGGTGCCGGTATGGTTCACCCGAAGGTTCTTGAAAACTGCGGTATCGACAGCAATATCTACTCTGGCTTTGCCTTTGGTCTTGGTCTTGAGCGTATGGTTATGGGACGTTATGATATCAACGATCTCCGCCTGCTGTATGAAAACGATGTAAGATTCTTAGAGCAGTTCTGAGCCAATATGTCTTACGATGAAAAGGTAAAAGAGCTGAATAGAAAAAACAGGATCGCAGGCTGTATAGCTGCCCTTCTCGGCATCATCAGCGGAATCATTATTCTATCTGTTGTTCCGGGAATGATAAAAAAACAATATGCCGTTTTTATCCTTTTGCCAATGCTTATTCCGGCTGCACTTATCGCAGTGGGTGTGGTAAATATCTGCTCTCCCGACAAGCGCCTTAAAAAAATGTGGAAGTCCGTCGGAATTGATGATGACAGTGAAATAACTGCGGTGTTCGACAACAGAACTGTCCTCGATAAATACGATGAGGATTATGCTGTCTACGGAGATCTGATCATCAATCTGGAATCCATTAAAGCCTACAGGGCAGGTGATATTTCTTCGATCTCAAGAAAGGATATCCGTGACACTGATAGTGAAGGCAGAAGCCGCATGACTTACACATACTACATTACCTTCAAACTTTGTAAAAATGCAGCTTACAAAAAGGATACAATGTCTTTTAATTCAAAATTTATGCGTGATGAAGCATATGAACTGATAATGAATATGACTTCTCTTAATTGATCAGAAAGGAAACTGAGATATGAATTTATCAATGAAATGGCTCAGCGACTACGTTAAAGCCGATGTGCCGATAAAGGATTACTGCCACGCTCTCACTATGAGCGGCTCAAAGGTCGAATGCTTTGAAACTGAAGGCAGTGAGATCAAAAATGTTGTTGTAGGAAAGCTGCTTTCAGTTGTTCCTCACGAAAACTCCGATCACCTGGTAGTTTGTCAGGTAGAGGTTGGAAAAGAAGCTCCCATTCAGATCGTTACCGGCGCTTCAAATGTCAAAGCCGGCGATATCGTTCCGGTTGCGCTGGACGGCTCGGCTCTGCCCGGCGGTGTCAAGATAAAAAAAGGCAAGCTCCGTGGTGTAGAATCCAATGGTATGCTTTGTTCCCTCGGTGAGCTTGGTCTTGATAAGCGTGACTTCCCATACGCTATTGAAGACGGTATTTTCATAATGCAGGAGGATTGTCAGATCGGTCAGGATATTCAGTCTGCTATCGGTCTTAACGATACTTCCGTTGAGTTTGAGATAACCTCCAACAGACCGGACTGCCTGAGCGTTATCGGTCTCGCAAGAGAAACTGCTGCTACCTTCGGTCTTCCCCTTAATGTAAAAGAACCTGAATATAAAGGCATCGATGGCAGCGCATCTGATTATCTCAAGGTGGATATCCATAACACCGAAAAGTGCCAGAGATATTGTGCCGGTATAGTTAAAAACGTTAAGATCGAACCCTCGCCCCGCTGGATGAGAGAAAGACTCCGTGCCAGCGGTGTACGCCCGATCAATAACTTCGTCGATATCACAAACTATGTAATGCTGGAGTATGGTCAGCCTATGCACGCTTTCGACCTGCGTTATGTTGAAGGCAGTCATATCAACGTGAGAAACGCTGCTAACGGCGAAAAGATCATGACCCTCGACGGCGTTGAGCGTGAACTCAGCGACGATATGCTGGTTATCGCTGACGAGAAAAAACCTGTGGCTGTTGCCGGTATCATGGGCGGTGAGTACAGCGGTATCATGGAGGATACTACAACTGTTGTTTTTGAATCTGCATACTTCGAGCCTACTCAGGTCAGACGTACATCTAAAAAACTTAAGCTCAAATCAGATGCCTCTGCCCGTTATGAAAAAGGCGTTGACAGACTTATCTCAATGACCTGCCTTAAGAGAGCCTTTGAGCTGGTTGAAATGCTCGGTGCCGGTGAGGTTGTAAGAGAGGTCATCGACTGCGACTATACCGATAAGACTCCGGCAAAAGTTGAATTCAATGCTCAGTGGATAAACGATTTCCTCGGAACTGATATTCCGGAGGCTGATATGATCGGTTATCTGGAACGCCTTGAATTCAAGGTCGAGGACGGCATGGTCATCGCTCCCAGCTTCCGTATTGATATTGGCTGCAAGGCTGACATCGCAGAGGAAGTCGCAAGAATTTACGGATACAATGAAATACCTTCCACCGACTTCAGAGGTGTCGCAAGAGCTGAATATACCCCTGAGCAGCTGTTTGTCCGTACACTGAGAAATACTGCTGCTTCACTGGGCGGCTATGAAATAGCTACTTATTCATTCGTTTCCCCTAAGT
>CAMNFW010000105.1 GCA_946537565.1 uncultured Ruminococcus sp.
TCATTCTCAGCATCTGAGGGCAGTATAGTTCAGTTGTCAAACCCAGGATTCAGAGCTTATGACAAGGATACAGTATGGCTGACAGAAACTGATGTGGAGATATTTCATCTCAATTATGACAATGACAGCGGAGAGCTTACTGTAAAAAGTGAGAATGAGGACGATCTGATAGCTCACGGAACCTCCGAAGAGTATTCCTTTACAATTAAAAACACAGGAGATGTGCTTCTTGACTATGAAATGACAATGGAGGCATGGGTCACGGGAACGGAGCTTGAACTGCCGGTAAAAGCGAGGGTATGGGATTATAATGAAAAATACCTTCTTGGCAGCGTGGAAGAAAAGGCAGATGTGCTGGAGCTGAACAAAGTTGCAGAAAGCTCAAAGCTCAGTGCAGGAAGGTATGCGAAGTATACTCTTGAATGGGAGTGGCCGTATGAATGGGACAACGATGAATATGACACAATGCTTGGAAATATGGCAGTTGACGGTGACCTTGCACTGACAATACGCATTAATACCATTGCATCCTATGATGAAGCCGTACCTGAAATTGTCAGCAGCGATACACCAGCCGAAAGCCGGGCAGCTGCTCAGGAATATGGACTTGAGGGACCTGCAGATGCTCCGAAGACTGGTGTAACACTAGGCATTATCCCGTTGGTGCTGACTCTTGCACTTGTAATCATGATAATTGCAAGACCGTCAGGCAGGAAAGACGAGGCTGAAGATAAGTGAAGCTTAACAGGACAAAGGGTATACTGAAGATACTTCATATGGCAGCAGTCAGTCTGTTCATAGGTTTGAAGCTTTATAGCTGGAATGCGGAGAATCTTGTAGGAAATGCAATGCCGATGCCCTTTGGATATGGGATATCAGTAGTGCTGTCGGGCAGCATGGAGCCGGAATTATCGGCGAATGATCTGGTGATAGTCAGAGCGCAGGGCAGTTATAATGAAGGAGATATCGTAGTATATCAGGACAGGCATTCACTTGTTATCCACCGTATAGTCAGCATGGGTGAAGATGAAGTAATAACCAGGACGGACAGCACCCAGTATAAAGACGAAAACGGCATATGGACAACAGTATGATTATATCCGTGGCGATCTGGAAATAAAGACCGGAGAGGGAGCAGCCCCTGGGCAGAGCTATGAGTTTGTAATAACCGGACAGGATGAACACAACAGCTGGATAAGCCTTAGGGTGTGCATCAACGGAGAAGGCAGCAAGCTAATAAAAGATCTGCCCATAGGAAATTACAAGGTGGAGCAGACAGACTGGTCATGGCGCTATGACGGAACAGCCGATATGAATACAGTTAAGGTCAGGGAAGAAACGCCGATAGTTGAGTTTGCAGAGGAAATGACGAACAGCAAGTGGCTGGACGGAAACTGTTATAAGGACAATAAGTTCGGACAATAATGAATTGCCGCACAGACAAAACAAAGCTGAGCGGTATTTTTTCGAAAAAAAGAGAACCGGAGGAAGCATGAAAAATAATACTGAAAGCAGAATAAAGAAAAATGCCCCTGTATTTGCAGGAGCATTTATATGTTGTTTTTTATGGGGAAGTGCATTTCCCGGAATAAAGCTGGGCTATAAATACTGGGGGATAAGAGGAGAAGAAACCTGGGCGATAATAAGATTTGCGGGGATAAGATTTTTTCTTGCAGGAATACTTGCCGCAGTATTCGGAAGCATACTCCGGAAAAGACTGCTGATGCCAAAGAGGGAAGAAATAGGGAAAATAGCACTGCTGAGCCTGTTTCAGACGGTAGGGCAGTATGTGTTTTTTTACATAGGACTTGCCCATACAACGGGAGTGAATTCAGCGGTGGTAGATTCGCTGACCACATTTTTTGCGATAATAATATCCTGTGTATTCATGAAAATGGAGAAGCTGACTGGAAGAAAAATAGCCGGCTGTATAATGGGATTCATAGGAGTAACAGCGGTGAATCTGACAGCTGAGGGATTTTCGTTCAGACCGCTTGGAGACGGACTTGTAGCACTTTCAGCGCTGTGTTATGGAGTATCATCGGTGATGATAAAGAAATATTCAGCGGAGCATGACACGGTACTATTCAGCAGCTATCAGTTTATGATAGGCGGAGCAGTAATGACGGCGGCAGGACAAATTGGTATGATGCTGAGCGGCAGCAGTGCAAGCGGCAGCGCAGATATACCGGAAGCCGTGCTGATACTTATATATCTTGCATTTGTATCCAGTGCAGCATATACACTCTGGGGCATACTTCTTAAGAAGAATGATGTGTCAAAAATATCAATATTTGGCTTTATGAATCCGGTGATAGGGGTGCTGCTTTCAGCGGTCTTACTTGGAGAATCGGGGCAGCTGGGGGTAAAATACATCATAGCGCTGATACTTATAGCCGGCGGAATAGCGATCGTCAACACACAGCCTGAGCCGGAAGGTAGATAGGATTATTTTTCGGTATTGACAGCGATGCTGCTGCCATTGCTGACAACGGTAATTTTGCCATTGAAGCAGGTGGAGTAGTAGGTTATACCTAAGTTAGTGAGGGCAGTCTGAGTAGATGAAGCGAATTCACTTTTAGAGGTGCAGACAGCGGCGAATTCCGGGGAGGTATTTTTGAGGAATTCTTCGAGGTTTTCGAGTTTTCTTCCGTGGTAGGGGACTTTCAGGAAGGTACATTTTCCGATATCCATAATCTCATCAAGTCTCTGTTCCATAGCATCGCCGGTGAAGAGCAGGGTATTGTTTCCGTGGACAGCTTTGGTGACGAGGGAGAAATCGTTTTCATCGTCTTCACCGTAGAAGGTTTTTTCGGGGGCATAGACGGTGAAATCCACAGAATCGAGAGTAAAAGAAAGGTTTTGAGTCAGCAGCTGGGGTTCAATGGATTTAGCCTCAAGAGCCTTATAGTACTTATCCATTTCCTCACTTTCCTTGGAATAATCCGGGGCGAGAACATTATGAACATTGAGATTGTTAATAACCTTAGCGGCACCGCCGACGTGGTCTTTATCGTAATGAGTAATTATGAGATAATCCACGTCGGTGATATTTTTTTCTTCCAGGAGATTAACGATCTCTTTTCCGTCACCTTTTTCGCCGCAGTCGATAATGACTGTAGAATTTTCGGTAGTAAGGATCATGCTGTCAGCCTTTCCCACATCGAGGATATCGACAGTGAGGGAACCCTGATCAGTTTCCGGCAGGCTTGACTGTGATTTTTCAGCACAGGAACAGGAGAGCAGCATCAGAGCAGAAGCAGCAGCGGCAGTGATTTTTTTCAGCATAGTAAACAGCTCCTTTTATTTGAAATATCCCATAATACATTATAATATTGATTTATTGAAATAATCTTAAATCTGCAAGCATAGACTATAAACAAAACGTACTATGAAAATATTATCACAAAAAAGTAAATTTGTCCATATTAAAAGGAGCAGAGAATGAAAAAAACAGCATTGATAATAATCACATTGTTAACTTTAAGTTCCTGTACAATGCCGGAGCCTGAGGCTGAACATCAGCAGGAAACAACATATATCCAGAGTGAAGATCAGCTGAGGCTTGAACCTGAAAGCGGCTATATACCGTTGAATTATCAGGCGCAAAGGGGGCAGTGGTTTCCATATATGCACTATGAGGAGTATATGTACGGCAAAAGCGAGGAGGAGTTCAGGGAAGGTGTGAAGGAGAGGTTTGCAGAGGCGGCAGCAAATGGGATAAACACGGTATATCTTCATGTTCACCCTTGCGGAGATGCGTATTACCGGTCTGAGATATTTCCGCCGGGCACATATATGGACGGGGAATATGATCCGCTGAGCATAATGCTTGAAGAGGCGCATAAGCAGAAGCTGTCGGCGCATATCTGGATAAATCCGCTGAGGTGTCAGACTGTAGAACAAATGAAGGAGCTTCCGGACGATTTTATAATAAAAAAATGGACAGTAGAACGAAGCGGCGAGGTGGTTAAGGAAGTAAACGGAAGGTGGTATCTTGATCCGTCTTACCCTGAGACAATTGAGCTGATATGCAGCTGTGTTGAGGAGCTGCTTGAGAGATATCAGGCAGACGGGATACACATTGATGATTATTTTTATCCCGATCCTTCGCCGGAATTTGACAGCCGGGAATTTGCAGAAAGCGGAGCGGAAGATCTTTCAGAGTGGAGAAAAAGCAACTGTACAGCCTTTGTGAAGGGAATATACGACACGGTAAAAAAACACGGCACACGGCTGAAATTCGGCATTAGTCCCCAAGGAAACATCAATGCGGATTATAACAGCCAGTATGCCGATGTAAGATTGTGGGGAGGCAGCAGCGGTTATTGTGACTACATTGTCCCACAGATATATTTTGGATTTGAAAACGAGACCTGTCCCTTTGAGAGGACTCTCAGAGAATGGGAGAGCATCACTGAAAACAGCGAAGTATCGCTGATAATCGGACTTGCAGCTTATAAGCAGGGGCAGGAGGATAAATGGGCAGGAGCAGCAGGTGAGAATGAGTGGATAGAGAATGATGATATAATTGAGCGGCAGATAGAGCTGGTAGAAAGCTCGACAGCTGACGGCTACGCACTATATTACTGATCCGGGAGAATAATGCTGACATCACTGAAGAAGATCATTGGGTCAGCAACCGAGACATAATTGCTGCCATTAAGAGCGAAAATGCTGATATCGGAGTTCATAACAGGAGCGTAGGCATTTTCGGGAATATCATCGGATTTTTTAAGCATGAACAAGTAAGAAGAATCCAGCTTCTGGTTACCGGAAATGCCGCCGGACTGATAGATCAGGCTATCGGGCGGAAGATCAAGGTCATCGCTGGTAATGAGGTCCTCAGCTTTGATATAACCGCCTGGGAGGTAGAGGGAGAACAGGACGTTATTTTTGATGATACCGTCAGATAGGAGGACATTTTCGGCGAGGATATTTTCCTGAGTGAATGGGTTTCCGCTGATCGAAGTATAGATAATATCCGAGAGTCTGCCGATCAGGATAACATCAGCCTGCTGAGCCATATCGCTGAGGGGGTCGCCGTTGTTGAAATCATTGCCTTGAATCTGAGTGGCTTTATCACGGGAAGGGTTGTCAATTACATCTGCACCGCAGATATCATCAGCGGAATAGACTATAGAGGGAGTAACGGCAATTGAGACAGTTTTCTCAGTGGGAACAGAAGACGATGAAGGAATAGTTACCACCGGCTGGACATTGTTATCAGCGGTAGTCTGAACAGAAGATGAAGCGGCTGTTGATGAAGAGACCGCAGTAATTTTTGAAGTGGTCATACGAGAAGAAGCTGACACAGAAACTGAGCTGGTAACTAAAGCGGTTTTAGTTGAAACATTAGCGGTGGTATAGACAGCAGAAGCATCAGAGCTTGCAGGTGATGCAGCTGAAACAGAAGATCTTACAGCAGCTGTAGTGAAATTAGCTGTAGAATTTTTCACGGAAGAAGAACTGACAGCAGAGACAGTTGAAGCAGAGTAAACAGTTGAATGAGCGGAGGAAGCAGCCGAGGGAGATGTATTATCGGTTTTTAGCGATGAAGTTATGGGCAGGGCGGTATCAGCCGGGAAAGTATCTGCAACAGAAGTGACAGTATCCGTTATGATAATTTCGCTGTGATGATCATGCAGATAATCAGTATCACGGAAGCGGCTGAAAATGCCAAGAGCCAGCACACACAGGGCGGCAGCTGAGCAGAATCTGAATATCTGAGGAAACAAAGAAGGTTTATTTTTTTTTAATTGTTCCAAGTAAACTTCTGCGAATTCATTTTTATGCTGTGGTTCAGGAATATCGAAAGCATTTTTCAGCTCTTCAAGTTCTTTATTAGTCATTCCTGTCACTCCTTTCCAAAACTACTTTTCAGCTGTGTTAAAATACGTTTCAGCCGGCGGTTCAGTGCAAATCTTGAGATACCATAGATGCTGCTGATAACGCCCACAGGGACATCATTGATATATCTGAGAAGTACAATTTCCCGGTCCTCATCAGATAGTTCAAAGAGAGCCTGTCTGAGGGTGAGATTGTCGATGACATTATCCTCGATATTATCATTTGCGGGGATATTATCGTCCAGCGCCTGTGGCGGTGGTTTACGGAAATGATCGGTGCAAAGGTTTTTAGCGATGGTGTAGAGAATCCGGAGAGCCTTATCAGTGGAGTAGTGATAGGAAGGCTGCTGGATAAAGCGGAGGAAGGTTTCCTGAGTGATATCCTCAGCAGTTTCACGTTCACGGACACGGAGAAAGCAATAGCGATAAATCTTATCGTAATGCTCGGTAACATCAATATCCATGCAGGAGCCTCCCTTCTTTACACGGGAAAAAGTCCTGCACCTGGCAAGACTTATCCCGGAGATTATATGATTGTCCGACCTTATAAAAGGTCAAATAATGATGAGATCAGGCAAGAGTGTTCACAGTGCCGATGAAAACAGGAAGACCGAAATCCATATCCACGATAGCATAGACAAAGGGTCTGTTGAGGATAATTTCAGTACCGGGCATAATGAGTTCACCTTTTCTGTTCATCTGAACAGAAGTAACCGCAGCAGCTCTTGTGCCGCTTTCATTGACCTCGATAAAGGTTTTGTGGAGAACGTTATCGATATAAAGACCGCTGTCCTCGACCATATTTGAGAAATCAGCTGTAACGGGACTGAAAGCGTCTATCATGCCCATATCTTTAAGAGTATCAGGAAGCTCAATTTTATAGTCGTAGGAGAATTTAGGAAGTTCAACGGTAATAGGATCGGATTTTATATTGGTAAGAATTTTGTGGAGAGATTCAGCAGAAAGACTGGCGATAAACTCTTCCGGTGTAGTATCTTCATCAGGCAGGAGAGCGGCAAAGCCATATTCATTGCCTTCATAGCATTTGATAAAGCCCTGAGCGTTTTCGCCTGAGATATAAAGTGACTCAGTGCTGCACAGGTAATCAGCAGACTGAACAGTACCGTCACTGGCGGTAAAATCGCCGCTTTTCACCTGATACGATTCATAAGGCTCAGCCCATTGAGCGTCGAAAGCGACAGCATTAATGAGAAACATTTCAGCATTAACATCTATCTCTTTGAGAAGTTCAGGAATCATTCTATCGGTTTTGTAGTTTACCCAGCTGTTGATATCATCGACAGTAGACTGATCGAACGGAGCCTGATAGAATTCAGCGTTATAGAAGGTGACCATATTTTCCAGGAAAGGCAGTCTTACGTTCAGCTCGCCTTTTCTCCACCAGATAGAGTTAGCAGTTCTGAGCCTGCACATATCATTGTCAGGT
>CAMNFW010000106.1 GCA_946537565.1 uncultured Ruminococcus sp.
GAAGCTCTGGGAAGCGAAAAAATCAGCGCCGGCAGCAGGTGTAAGGCAGTTTTCTTGGGGAAAGGCATTCCCCTCCTCCACCACCTGGTTCCATATCCTTATCATTTCAGGAATATCACTATCTGTATATTTTTTGACTGTGATTTTCATTTTTCAACAACCTTCCATATTTTTCATTTAAAACCGGAACAGCTGCTCACCGTGAACGGGATCGAACTTTGAAAGGCGGAATTTTCCGTCTGCTACCTCCAGCACCAGACCTTCCGGGTCTTTAGCCCGTGAAAGCGTATACAGACCGTTGCTGCGATGTGCCGCAAAAAAAACGGTGTCGGTAACGTTGACCTTTGACTCATGGCTGGGATTAACTCCGTGGAATCTTATACCCTCCTCGGTTATCTTCACTGACAGAGGTGCAGAATCCCTGAGAAGCCGGCAGCCGGAGCTGTTGGTGATATAATGCGCTTTTTTCTCATGGAGAGAAGTGTCCTCAAAAAACCGCCATAAATAGGCAGCTGTCAGCAGTTCAGTTCTTCTCAGCTGACTGGCAGCGGTCTCCATCGGATCATCATAAAGCTCTTTCAGGGCAGCAGCGGTCTCAGTAACGATCGTATTTAGGGCAGTCTCAAAGCTGTTGCGGTCAGAGAAAATATCCGGCAGCTCAGCAGTTTTTTGCAGAGGGATAAAATCCGGATAGACCGCCGCAGCCAGAGCCTCATATTGCTTATGAAGAGATCTGTAAGGCGAAAAATAGGTCATCTGAGTAGCATGAGGTATACAGCACATATCGCCCAGCATATGCACTGCCCTGCCAAGATGTTCAGCGCAGCTTTCCATAAAACCAGCCCGGTACATGGTCAGTGCCATTGTGTGATCTTCTTCCATCATAGTTCTTGCATTTCTGGAGAGGCTGTATTTTCCGCTGCGGAAGTAGCCGTTGACCATATTGATTTTTCTGCCGGTAAAGCTGACAGCGCAGTAATAATGCTTGCCTGCGCCGTTTTCGTAGTCGCCCTTCTTATCCGGACGGCGGACAGCACCCACCATTCTTCTGAACAGAGGCGAAAAAAACTCCTCTGTTTCCGGCTTGATATTTCTCAGCAGAACAAGTGACCTGAACAGCAGCGACTGGTGAACATTTTTCACTGGTTCAGCTCTGCAAGCCATATATTTTTTAGTAAGCAAAGCCATTTCTCTCTGCAAAGTCATCTAAACACCACACTTCAGCACTCTTTCAGAAATGAAAAAGTATTAATATTTAATAAAAATTCCCGCAAACCCTTGAACACAGCAAGCTGTATTCACCCTCGCCGGTTCAGTCAATGCCTGGTAATTAAACTATAACATTATCAATACAGCTGTACATTTTCCGGAACATAACAATAAACAGAGGGATCGAACCTCACCACCGTTCCCTTGTGTCACCAACTATTCCTTTTTTCACTAAAAAGGCAAAGTAGCATTCGCCCTGATACGGCTGAACCTAATAATTTAAATCATTTTAATATAAGTTCCGTGAACCAGTTTGCAGCCTGGATAGTATTATCGACCAGCCGCAGCTGACGTGAAAGCTCGTTTATCTCAGAGTTAAGTGCTTTCACGTCAACGGTGCTGACCAGCTTTATCTCAGTATTTCTGGCACGTCTTCCGGTCTGGCTGGCTTCGTAAACCAGAGACCGCAGACATTCCAGTTTTTTCTTGAGACAGTCACGCTCAGCAATAAGCTCAGTTATCGTCCTGCCCTCAGTCACGGTGCTGCAATTGGTACGGTTAATGGCGCAGATAAGCTCCTGCATACGGCTTATGCTGCTGTTAAGCTCAGTGAGAAGCTCCGACGGTTCTTCAGCCGGAGACTCTCCTTCCTGAACGATAGAATTTGAATTCAGTCTCTGAGAGAGCAGTCTGATGCGCTCATTCAGATCAGCTCTCTCCTGCAATGCCTCAGCCAGCTTCATAGCTCACACCTTATCATTAACGGGAAGAGATGTATAAACCTTAGCGTCAAGCTTCTGAACAGCAAGAGCATCCATAGCGGTAACGCCGTCGCCGGTGTTGTAGCAGTCAGCGTTGATAAGACCCTGACCCTTCAGACCATACTTATCATTGAGGGCGATATGCTGGAGAATTGCAACAGCATCTGCAACAGTTACCTTCTTGTCAACGTTAGCGTCACCGTAAAGGATACCGTCAGTTTCATTTACAGCGGTGGTTACTTTAGTGGTGGTGGTAGTTTTAGTTGTGGTAACTTTAGTGGTGGTGGTAGTTTCCTTGACCTCCGGAACTGAACCGTCAGGCTCGGTACCGCCGACCAGCTCGCCGTCCACATAAACGCACATATGATCGTTAAGCTCCTCCGGCGGATTGTCCACAGCAAAGAAGTCATCGCTTACACCGACCTTAAGAGTCTCATAGCTCCAGTCGTTGGAAGGATCCCAGACATCACCGTAATACATACCAAGATCAAACTGATATTTTTTGCCGGAATTAGCGATGATATAATCCTTCCAGGTGATCTCGATGTAATAGGTATTGTCAGCCTTATCGTACTTAAATGGACCGGAAAGCACACCGTTGCCGCCCTGATCGCCGTCCTCACGTTCAGACTGGTCATAAAGCTCAGAAACAGTGGTTACAGCGTTGATACCGCCGGAGCATTCGCTGACATTGAAGAAATAGCGCACAGAAGTATTGCTGGAGGGCTTTGAAGAGCCGGTCAGCACCTTGAATGAAACCTGTGTAGTACCGGCTTTTGAGCCATCCAGGTTTGGCTTGTCAACACCGATAGCCTCGACCCAGTAGCCGGTGCCGCCGCCTTCGTCCTCGCTGTAGGATTCTTCTGGCGGGAAGTTAGCGGTAACAGCCATATCGGGAGTGCCGAAAAACTCATAAAGACCGGCAGCAGCAGCCGGAAGAGCGGCATTGTAGTCGATAGTTACCTCATTTTCGGTATATTCTCTTGTCTCGTCCATATGGGAATCCTTAGCGTCAGGACCGCCGGCGAGAGCTCCCCAGAGAACGTGCTTCTGCTCACGGGGATCCTCAGCCATGATAAGACCGGAAGCAGCACGGTGATGAGGATTTTTCACGGAGATATCGCTGTATCCGACGATATAGCATCTCGGACCGTGAGTCCCGTTAGTTCCGGCAAGCACGGAATACTGTTCTCTTTCCTTGAAAGTGGTATCATTTTTGCCGAGGATATAATCCATCTGTTTTTTAGCCCATTCGCTCCACTCACTGGGTTTGCCGTCGTTGTGGTACTTGTCATAGAGCAGACAGATCATCTGCATAGCGGTGTTATAGCGGCAGCTTCCCCACTGGCTGAGGAATGCAAAGCCCTGAGGAGTTTCCAGACCCTGCCAGGTACGCAGACATTTACCGATGCAGTCATCGTCCCAGAAATCCTTGAAAACGTATTCATTCTTACCCTGAGCATCTCTTATTTTCTGCACCAGATCAAGCTCCGGGTGTTCCTGATTGATAACAGCCCACATAACAGCAGCGCCGCCCCACATATCGTTCCAGTTATAGCAATAGCCGGAGGGTGCATAGTAATCGAAAATGCTGTAAGCATAATCAAAGCATGAAGCATCGCCTGTAGCAAGGTACATCCAAGCAGCAGCCCAGCACCAGTCATCTTCCCATTTTGAAGACCTGTAGAATTCTGACGGACCGTCATCGTTATCGGAAAGCTGCTTGGGGTTATCGTTGGCGAATTTCCAGAGAGCCTTGGCATAGTCGAGATTTTCCGCAGCATATTCCGGGTCAGAGTCCTTGAAATTAAGGTAATTGATAGCGAGAGAAGCCGCAGCTGAAACAACATAGTCAGTCTGAGGCTTGTCGGCGGTGAGGAAATAAGCCGGACGGGGCATTGTATCCACCTCAGGAGAATTCCAGATAGCATGGTCGATATGACCTTCGCCCACCTGATAGCAGTGAGCGATAACATTGCCGCTGTCGTCACGGAAGGTGCATTTCATGAGATAGTCATTGAAATGGCGGAGAATGGTCTTGATATGGTCATCCTGACCGAGCTTTTCGTATGTATCACGGTACTCATAGAAGCCCCAGCCGAGGGTTGCAGCGGAATAATTTTCGGGCATACCGAATCTTACATGGTCTCCGGCATCGTGGAAACCGCCGGAAACATCAATAGTACCGTCACCGTCGGGGTCGAGGACATCCTTGTATTTTGCCATAAAGTCAGCTGAAAGGTTAGTACCGCCCTTGCTGGACTTAGTGGTAACGCCGTCCCACTCGATCATGGGGATATGGGCATCATAGCTGTGGCAGTTTCCACGCCATGAGAGCAGGTTGTCGCCCTCGACGGAATCTCCGCACATATTGGCATCGTAGAAGTAGATAGAATACTGCAATGCACGGGCATAGTCGATATCAAGACCTGAGTCTTCGACGGTGGCATCGGCAGCGCCGGTCGAAACAGGTGCAGGAACGGCAGCTGCCAGCATGACAGCTGATAAAGCTGCCGAGGTCAGTTTTTTGAATCTGATCATGTAAGATCCCTCCATTAGAATTTTTTTTTGCGGAGCGGAATGCAGTGCTGCACACTCCGCTCCTTGACTTTTCCGGAAATGCGGCATTAATGAGACTGGCAGCAACTTTTGGCAATTCAGAATTTCAGCGCAAAAAATGACTGGTCAGCTGTCAGATTTTAACTCTATCAATAATAAACGCACTGTAATAATACTCTTTAATTATACCACAAAAATTAAGAAATTGCAATAGTTTTTGTATATAATTTTTCTGTCCAAGCCATATACAGGCGCAGGCGATTGACAGCAGCGTGACATTATTGCCGCTCTCTTGCAGACAGCTGCCGGTGCAGATGATTGACAGAAACGTGACTTAACTGTCAACTCACTGCAAGATCAATTCTTATCATAACTATCTGCTTAGCAGAATTTCACGCAGCTCAGTGTTTTTGATCATTTTCTCTGAACTCATAGAGCTGGTCATAAGAATCGCCGCTGCCGTCAGATCTTGCCGGGACAAGCCCCGTCATATCGGTAGCTGAGGCTGCGGGACAAACATATTCAAGACCGCCGTTTTTGTCATTGGGGACGTTTTTTTGTTTTTTCTTTTTACTCATTGTAAGCTCCTTTCAGGCTGATTTACCAGCCGATAATAGTTTTCCACAAAATCAAAGAATTATTTTTGTATGAATCTGCCAACAACTTATAACATTAATTAACAGAACTTCCAAAAATCTCCTTCCCTACTTTATTTATTACTTAAAACATGATATAATTAATGTGCTATAGATCCTGAATATTTTACCATGATCCTTCCACGCCGTTTCAGGAGCGTGAAATGCGGATCATGAATGCTTTAAAGGTGGAGATGAGTTATGAAAAACGGCGTTAAAATGGCTGATATTGCGGAAAAGCTTGGTGTCAGCGTAGTCACGGTGTCAAATGCCCTCGCCGGCCGTGACGGAGTAAGCGAGACCCTGCGCCAGCGTATCTGTCAGGCGGCTGAAGAAATGGGCTACAAACCTTCAAATACCAAAAGCGGAAAACACTCCGCTGCTGTCCCTAAACTTGAAAAAAACGTCGGCATCATCACCTCTGAACGCTTCGTCGGCGCAAGAGGTACCTTCTACTGGGAGCTGACCGCTAATATCTCAAACAAGCTCTCAGCTATGAATGTGCTGACCCTCTATGAGTGCATATCCGCAGAAAATGAGGAAAAAGCCATTCTCCCTAATATGATCACAGAAAAGAAAGTTGACGGCATTCTCGTCATCGGTCAGATCAAACGAAAATACATCGAACGGCTCAGCAAACTCTCACTGCCGGTGGTTTTCGTGGACTTCTACGACAGCCGCTTCGATATTGATTCCGTCAACTCCGACAGCTTCCACGGCAGCTATATAATCACCGACCACCTGGTGAAAATGGGACACCGTAAAATCGGCTTCTTCGGTACTATCAACCAGACCAGCAGCATAAATGACCGCTATCTCGGATATATTAAATGTATAATCGAAAACAGGCTCACCTACCGCAGCGACTGGGTCATTGATGACCGTGACCAGAACGGCACCCCTTTCAGCCGTATTGATTTCCCCGATGATATGCCCACTGCTTTCGTCTGCAACAACGATGAGACCGCTTTCCGTGTCATTAACGCTCTGCGGTCAAAGGGCGTGCGGGTGCCGGAGGATATCTCTGTTGTGGGCTACGATAATTACACCGGCTCAAGCATCTGTATTCCGGCTATCACCACCGTTGACGTTGACCTGAAAAAAATGGCTGCCGCTGCTGTGGATATCATCAGCCGAAAGCTCCGTGACCCCAGTTACAGCGAAGGTTTGCGGATAATCAGCGGCAAGCTTATCATCAAAAACAGTGTCCTCGATCTCCGGGGCAGCTATGGGGAGTGATTTTTTATGCTGATAGATCAGTTTTTAGGCCACCTTTCAACTGTCACAAAACACCGGCATCTTGTCATGAAGCACTGCTTCAAGGCTGGCATTTTCTTTCACGGTCTCACCCACGATCTCTCTAAATTTTCGCCCACTGAGTTCATTCCCGGTGTCCTTTATTTCCAGGGCAGCCGAAGTCCTAATGAGCGTGAACGTGAGGTCAAAGGCTATTCCGCCGCCTGGATGCACCATAAAGGCAGGAACCGTCACCACTTTGAATACTGGACAGATTACTGTCCCGAAACCGGCACTCTTGACCCGGTGCCAATGCCCGATGAATACATTTTTGAGATGTTCTGCGACCGGGTCGCCGCTTCAAAAATATACAATAAGGATAAATATAACGATTCCTGTCCGCTGGAATATTTCCTGCGTGCCAAGCCTAAGCGCCGGATCGAAAAATCTACCGCTGAAAAACTGGAATTTCTCCTGAGACTGCTATCAGATAAGGGTGAGGACGCTGCCTTTCGATTTATCCGGAAACAGGTCAAAAAGAACAAAAGAAAAAAATTTAACGGAGGCATTTAACATGAAAAATACAAGTCTGATACCACTGATCGCCGTCTGTTTTACTCTCTGCGGCTGCTCCGATACTGTGGGTCATGATTCCGCTATCCCCGAAAATAACACAGCTCCCGCTGAAA
>CAMNFW010000107.1 GCA_946537565.1 uncultured Ruminococcus sp.
TCTACTTTAGAGGAAACTCCCCCGGAGCTTTCTGCCGATATCATCGACCACGGCATTACCCTCGCCGGCGGCGGCGCTCTCCTTCGTGGTCTGGACAGACTTATCAACCGTGAGACCGGTATGCCCGTTTATATCGCAGAATACCCCCTGGACTGCGTTGCTGAGGGTACTGGTAAAATACTGGAAAATATCAGCGACTATCAGGACGCACTTACGGATAACGTTAAGTATTACTAAGGAGGCAGCTAAATGCGTCAATTTTTAAAAAGCGCCAGATTCAAGGTCCTGCTTGTCTTTCTCGCTTTTCTTGTGGGAATAATGATATACGCTGTTACTAAAGGCGGCTATTCCCTTTCAGGTGCTTCCTTTATAAATACTATCACTAAACCCTTCCGTACAGCCAGTAACAGTATCGCTGCCCGGTTCGAGAGCTTTACCGATAAAATGAATCACGCTGATGAGTACTATGAGGAAAATCAGCGTCTCAAAGAACAGATCGGTGAACTCAATAAACAGCTCACAGATTACGATAACCTCAAAGAGGAAGTCGAAGAGCTTAGAAAATTCGTCGTCATTAAAGAGGAACACCCCGATTATATCATAACTCAGCCCTGTGAAGTGCTGGGCTATGTCACCAACGACCCATTCCATTCCTTCACCATCGACAGAGGTTCTGCTGACGATATTTTCCCATATTGCCCTGTAGTAACTGCTGAAGGTCTCATAGGTATTACTATTGATGTTTCTGAACATACCTCTACTGTAAGAACTATTCTCTCACCCGACCTTTCTGTCGCTTCCGTTTCTTCAGCTACCAATGCTGACTACGGTATCATCGAAGGTACCGTTTTAACCGCCGAAAACGGCAGCACCAAACTGACTCACCTCAGCACCGAAAACAGCCTCAAAGTCGGCGACCTTATGATAACCGCCGGAAACAGCGGTCTCTTCCCTAAAGGTTATGCTGTCGGCACCGTCACTGACATCGGCATCGAGGCAAACGGTCTGTCTGCCTGCGCTGAGATCAAACCCTGTGTTGATATAACACGCCTCAGTTCGGTTGTTGTAATAACCGATTTTGCCGGCAAAAAGGAGGATTCCGATGCGGATCAAGACCTCCCGTGAAAAGCGTATCTTCCGCTTTAAAACTACTCTGCGCTGGATCATTTATTATTTAATTATATTTATTTGCTTCATCCTTATGACCTCCGGCACCTGGCTGAAACCTGTTCTCCTTGTACCGGCTGCCATTTGTATTGCTAAAAATAACGATCAGATGCCGGCTGCCTTTACAGGCGCTTTCTGCGGATTCCTTATTGATATCGCCTGCGGAAGACTCTACTGTTACAATGCTGTGCTGCTGACAGTGTTCTGCGTGGCTGTGTCTCTGATGTTCGATCTCTGGCTCAGATCTAAGTTCATTAACTATATGTGGCTGACTATTCTGGTTTCATATTTACAGTGCTGGCTGGACTATAAGTTCTATTACCAGATCTGGAACTATGATAACGTTGAGAACATTTTTGTTCACGTTACCCTCAGAGTTTGGCTGTATACTATCATTTCCTCTGTTATTCTCTATTTTCTGTTCAAACTGGTGGATCATTTCCTTATGCCAAAAGAACACCTTACTATTGAGGAAGTTATAAAAACAAGCTGAGAGCAGGGAGATCGTTCCCTGCTCTGTATATTTATATCCATCGCTGCTGCAATGCTGTCAGATGTGCTTTGTGCAGCGCTGCCTATATAACCTCTTATCCCTGAACCTAACCGGAGGTGCATTTTTTTGAATAAAAACGTAGCTGATAATATTAAAGCCGTGATCATGGTGCTGGTGGTTATCGCCTTCGGCGCTCTTGCCGGTATGAAGCTTATGGAAATACAAATTGTTGGCGGCGAAGATATCGTTCAGCCAAATAAATTCGGTCCGGACGCTGTTACCTTCGAGAGAAGCATCGATTCCACCAGAGGCGAAATAATGGACTTCGACGGCAATACAATTATCGCCAACGATACCCGCTGTGACCTGGTGCTGGAATATGCCTTCTTCCCTTCTGATAACCAGCAGGGAAATGAAATCCTCCTCGGCATCTGGAATTCCCTTAAGGAACATGGATATACCTTCGAGGAATCAATCCCTATTACCTCTGACTTCCCCTACGTCTTCACCGAGGAAGATGTGGCTGAAACTGTGGAAATGCTCAACCTCAATGTCTACGCCTCTGCCGGAAACTGCATCGACAAGCTTATCACTGACTATGAGATCGCTGATTCCTATTCCCAGGACGAAAAACGTATCATCGCCGGTATGCGCTATGAAATGCTGGCTAAGGATTTTTCTTACAGCAATGACCTTATTCTTGCCCGTGATGTGGATGCTAAGACAGTTATTGATATGAAGGAAATGAGCAACTTCTTCCGTGGTATCGAAGCTGTCGATGCTGCCGAAAGATATATCGTCCGTGGCGATATCCTGCCCCATGAAATAGGTACTGTTGGCCCTATTTATGCCGAGGAATACGATGAGCTAAAAGAACAAGGCTATGCCCTCAACGATGAGGTCGGTAAAAATGGTATCGAATATGCTATGGAAAAAGAACTCCGTGGCAAAAGCGGTACGGAAGAAGTCACTGTCCTCAATGGCTCTATCGTTGACATTAAAACTAAAGAGGAAACCGTTCCCGGTAAGACCGTTAAGCTCACAGTCAGCGGTACTTACCAGATAAAGCTCCAGAATATACTGGATAATTTCCTCTCTAATTATGGCTATTACAAAGGCAATAAAGTCGAAAAAGGCGCTCTTGTGGTGCTGGACGTGAAGACCGGCGCTGTCAAGGGTATGGCTACTGCCCCTACCTATAACCTTAAGGATTTTGTTGAAAACTATGACGCTCTGCTTGAAGCAGAAAATTCTCCCATGTTCAACCGCTGCACCTGGGGTCAGTATCTCCCAGGCTCAACCTTTAAAACTATTACCGCTACTGCCGGTCTGAATGAAGGTGTCGTTACTGGTGAATCCACCTTTATCTGTAATCATGATTATGAATTCTATGGCTCCCATTATCAGTGTACCGGCTGGCATAACGCTATTGCCATGAGAAGAGCTATCGAAGTATCCTGCAACGTTTACTTCTATGAAGTCTCCAGAAATCTCGGCATTGATAATATCACTAAATACGCAAAGCTTTATGGTCTCGGCTCCAGCACCGGCATCGAGACTGGTGACGCTACCGGCTTTCTCTGTAACCCTGAGACCTTCGCTGAACGTGGTCAGCCCTGGTATGTAGGTTATGTTATCCAGGCTGGTATCGGTAACCAGGACTGCGGATTCACTCCTCTCCAGCTGGCGGTCGTGGCAAGCACTATCGCTAACAGAGGTGTAAGATATCAGCCATATCTCGTTGACAGTCTCTACACCTACGGCTCCAACGATATCTATTCCAAAACCGAACCTGTCGTTGCAGAAAAAATTGATCTCAACTATGACTACGTTTATGACTATATCATCGGCGGTATGATAGATGCTGCAAGAAATGTCCCTGCTCCTTATTCTCTGTCCGGTCTGGGATTTGACGTTGCTATTAAAACCGGTACTCCGCAGACAGATCAGAATGACCTCAGCAAACAGAACTCCGTTTTCATTGGTTTTGCTCCGGCTTATGATCCTGAGATAGCCTTTGCCGGTGTCATAGAAGGCGGCGAATATTCAAAGTATATGGTTCGTGATATTATCCTCGCTTACCAGGAATGCTACGGTCTCAACGGTGTAAAGCCTACCGCTCAGCTTCCGCCTGAAAACCGTCCGGGTGAGGAAACCACCACCACCACTTCCTCTACAACAACTTCTACAGGTTCCGCCTCAGCTTCTTCCACAACCACTGCTGTTACTACTACTGCGGCTGTTACACAATAATTCCGCAGATGTTCAGGCATTGCGGATAACGTTAATTACAAAGACCCGGAGATGTTTCCGGGCCTTTTTGTTTGATATTTTGTTTTAACGCTCAGCCAGATGTTCATCAGTCATCATAAGTATCAAGGAAATTATGCACCTCGCCATGCTGCTTGTATGCGATTATAGTGCTGAGATTCACGTTCTCTACACTGCGGAAAATGTTCTTCTCAACCTGTGGATTTATCTTCTTCATTTCAGCGATCAGATTCTTTACTTCCATACGCTTTGATACTGTTCTGCCGTCCGGGTCGCAGGTCGTGCAGGTGTCGGTGAATTTGCAGGCACACTGAATAAAATGCAGGTCATTATAATCTCTCCAATGCTTGATCTCTGCTTCCCGCACAAGATACATCGGTCTTATCAGCTCCATGCCTTCAAAATTGGTGCTGTGCAGCTTCGGCATCATGGTCTGAACCTGTCCGCCGTAAAGCATTCCCATGAGTATTGTCTCAATTACATCGTCAAAATGATGTCCTAAAGCTATCTTATTGCAGCCCAGCTCCTTTGCCTTGCTGTAAAGAAATCCCCTTCTCATTCTTGCACAGATATAACATGGATTCTTTTCAATATTGAAAACGTTCTCGAAAATGTCTGATTCAAATATAGTGACAGGTATGGACATTGACGCTGCATTCTGCTCTATTACACGGCGATTCTCCGGACTGTAACCAGGATCCATCACAAGAAATACCACCTCAAACGGAAACTTATCATGCCTTTTCAGCTCCTGAAAAAGCTTCGCCATAAGCATTGAATCCTTTCCGCCTGAAATACATACCGCTATTTTATCCCCCGGCTGTACAAGCTCATACTCGTTTATCGCCTTTGTGAATTTACACCATATGCTCTTCTTGAATTTTTTCCGCAGACTAAGCTCAACCTGCTCAGTTATATTTCTGTCAGTCATTTTTTCATTCAGCCAGCCGGAATATCCGCCCTTGAGATTGTATGCCTCAAAGCCTTCCTCTCTAAGTTCATATACAGCGTCCATGCCTTTTATTCCAGCTTTGCAGTATACAACTATTTTTTTGTCCTCTGGAAGATCACCGTCAAACAGATCCTGATACGGAATATTCACTGCTCCGTCAATGTGACCATATTCAAAGGCACTCTTCTCACGAATATCCACCAGGATATGATCCCCCGGCGAAAGCATTTTCAATTCTGAAAAACTGATCTCAAATTCCATATGTAAATCCCTTTTCAAAAATATCTATCCCCCCGGCTGTGCAGGGGGATATTTTTTTACTTTTACTTTATAATACTCAGCGGATCAATATATGAACCGTTAAGCAGCACCTCTATATGCAGATGCGGCTCCTGAGCGCTTTCGATATCCGCTGTCTCTCCGACAAGTCCAAGAAGATCACCGCTGAGAACTGTATCGCCCTCCTGGACAGAAAGGTCTTCTGACAGGCTGCAATACCTTGTAATATATCCATTATAGTGGTCAAGCTCAACTGTAACTCCCCAGACCGGATCGCTGGTAACTGCGGAAACTACTCCGTTTGACACAGCATATACCTCAGAACCTACTTCTGCGGATATATCCGTTCCATTGTGAGTCTGCCATGAACCTGTGGTCGGACTTTTAACCAGCTCCTTGCCGCTGAATATCGCCTGAATATCACCCATTTCTGCCAGCGGAGACTTGACGTTTTCCAGCTTCACTGATGCCGCTGATACCGCTTCCTCCCCGCCTACAGCGGCTGCCTCTACAACTGATTCAGTAGCTGTTGCTGCGGCTGGTATATTTGCTGTACCGGCAGTGAGAACTGGTGAAGTTGTATACACCGGTACAGTCTCACGGTAAGCCGGAGAAGTAGTCTGTTTAGGTATATTTGTTACAATGCCGTCTACTGGAAAAGTGGGCTGGGTATCAGTATTCTTTGCAGTGATCTCTCTGGTCATTTTTTCGCCCTGATCGTATGCAAAATAGCAGGCTGAACCTATCATAACAGCACTTATACCCAGAGCTGCATAGAATCCCTTTGAGCTTTTTTTATTGTCGGAAAAAATATTTTTCTTCACATATAACACCTCCGGTCTTAGTATTGACAATTGACCGGAAATTATACATTTTATTGGAGCTAAGCCCTGCCAGTTTTTATTCTCATGCTGCATTGTATGCTGCAAAAGCTGTATTCAGGTTTATTATTCCATTTATTCTATAATCAGAGCGCTGCAAGCTTTGCAAACTGAGCTTTAAGTGCCGGATATATATCCTTATAAAGCTGATAGTATTTTTCATACTCCGGAACATTCTCATGCACCGGTGACTGTATTTTATCTGTCTTAACTATTGCTTTGCAAGCCTCCGGAACGCTGCTGTAAAGTCCGGCTCCCACGCTTGCAAGTATCGCTGCACCCAAAGCCGGACCTTCTTTTGACGCTGCTGTTTTTACGTCACAGTTATAAAGATCTGCCAGCATACTTCTCCACAGCGGTGATGAACCTCCGCCGCCGCAAGCCATCATATCGCTTACATTTACATTCATCTCACGAAATACCTCAACACAGTCTCTCAGTGAATATGCCACGCCTTCCATTACTGCACGCAGCATATCCCTGCGGGTATGAATTGCGGAAAGTCCAAAGAATACTCCTCTTGCATCCGGGTCAAGATGCGGTGTCCTCTCACCCATGAGATACGGCAGATAAAGCAGACGATTTGCACCGACCGGCACCTGCTCTGCCTGTTTGTCCATAAGATAATACTCGTCAACATTCATGAGCTTTGCGGTTTCCTTTTCACTCATACAGAAATTATCCCTGAACCATTTCAGTGAAAGTCCTGCGCCCTGTGTTACACCCATAACGTGCCATGTTCCCGGAACAGCTGCACAGCAAGTGTGAACTCGACCCTTCTTGTCTATTGATACTGCTGAGGTATGAGCAAATCTTCTATTGATGCATATGTTCCTCCTTCTTTATCAATCATTTTAAAAGAACTAGCATCTAATTTCATATATGATTGACTTCCATTGTGTTTACCAATATAAGTAGTTGAACCAAATTC
>CAMNFW010000108.1 GCA_946537565.1 uncultured Ruminococcus sp.
TCCATTCTGCACTGCGTCCATCTTCTCGAAGAAATCTGAGCCGGCGGCATAAGTATTGATAAGATAATCTATGCCATCGTAAAGCTCCGGTAATTCAAATGTCAGATCAGTATCATACCAGCTCTTAACTCTGTCAGAGCTGTAAGTATCCCATTTATCCTTGAATTGAAGGGTTATATTTCTGACATCAGTGTATTCATTCATGAAAATATAACCGCCGTTTACACGCAATGTTTCTGTATCTTCATAATCAACATCAGAAAATTGAGTATCACACAATGAGATAGACTGACCGTACTCATTTAATATTTCATTGTTCACAAAACGGAATGAAGTTGGGTCCGGGTTATCAGTTTTTACATAGAAATATCTGTTGAAAGGGTAGAGCAGGGGAGTTATCTCGTAGCTGTAATTCAGCTTTATGGAGACCTTTGAAAGATAGCTGCACTCATAAAAAATATTGTCGCCAATGTTCACAGCACTTTCAGGAATATTGATAGATGACAGGTTTTCACAGTTAGCAAAAGCCCATTCTCCAATAGTTGTAAGTCCTTCAGGAAGTACAAGCTCAGTAAGACTTGTGCAGTATTCAAAAGCGTTTTTACCAATACTTGTAAGTCCCTCAGGAAGCACGATATCAGTCAGATTTTCACAGCCGCAAAAAGCATGGTCATCAATTTGCTCAACGCTTTCCGGTATCACTATCTCTTTCAGATCACTGCAGTTGAAGAAAGCATTATTACCAATGCTGGTAATACCGTCAGTCAGAATAACAGTATTTATGCCCCAAGCCTTCCACGATCCAGGCAATCTGTATGCCATTTTTCCTTTACCCTCAACGGTAAGGGTTTTGGATTCAGTGTCAAAGCTCCATGTCAGATTGTCACCCCATGTTCCTGATGTTTCCAGTTCTTCAGCCGCTGACGAGGACGACAGCTGTTCTGCACAGACCTCCGCTGTCGAAACTGCCGGAAGATTTATTGATGTGAGAAACAGCGAAAATGCCGCAGCTGCTGATATGATATTTTTGAAATTCACTTTTTATCTCCTTTCTCAAACGTAAATCACGAACCTGATCTTGCCGGATACTATTTATTATATTATTATACCACAGCCGTGCGGAATTTGCAATAAAACTTCTTTATTCTCACTGAAAAAGCCGGTTTTCAAAAATCCCCCTGAATCATCACATATCTGTTATATTGAACAAAATCTGCTGATAATTTAGTGAGTTTTGTTCAATACTTCAAAATAGTATTGATTTCTTTTGTGGATTGTGTTAAAATGTATATAACAGATTCGGAATGATAATGATTTATCAGCTAAATTCCCGGAAGGATTGACGGAGATTATTACAATGAAAAAAACTATTTCTAAATTATCAGCTGCGTTGCTGACAACTGCTGTTATGTGCAGCTGCGTGCAGTTTTCAGCCGGCGCAGGAAGTAATCGTGATGTAAATGTTTCAACAACCGATGAATTGCTCGATGCCCTGGCTGATGCCAAGCCCGGCGATAAAATTATCCTCGCTCCCGGAAAGTATCAGAACGATGTGTGGAAGGGAAACTGGGCTGCCTTCTTCTCCGAAGCAAGCGGTAGCGCTGAGCTTCCTATCACGATATGCAGCGCTGACCCTGATGACCCGGCTGTATTGTGCGGAGTTTCACAGGAAAATAAGATCGGTCTGCATATTATGGGCGAATACTGGAATATCGAAAACCTTACCGTTTGTGAGGCTGCTAAGGGTATCGTTCTGGATAAGGCAAGCTTTTCCAATATCACCGGCTGTGAGGTGTATAATACCGGAACTGAGGGTGTTCACCTGCGTGACAATACCAGCGGCTGCATTGTCGAAAACTGCTATATCCATGACTGCGGTACAGTAAGTCCGCAGTATGGTGAGGGCGTGTATATCGGAAGCGCTAAGAATACTACTGAATATGGTTTTGAATGCCATTACAATACTGTAAGAAATTGCCGGATATCCAATGTTGCCGCTGATTGTGTTGACATAAAAGAGTATACCTTCGGAAATTTAGTGGAGGACTGCGTTTTCGACGGCTCCGGCATTCAGGGTCAGAACGGTGCGGACAGCTTTGTTTCCGTAAAAGGCAATGATGTTATCATTCGCCATAACACCGGCTGCCGCAATAATAATGAGAATGTTATGTATGCGGTGGATATTTATATGTCAGTTGACGGCTGGGGACAGAACAGCCGTGTATATGAAAATAAGTTTTACATGGACTCAGCTGATATCCCACTGGTTAAAGGCTGGAACTGCGTTTCATATGTTTTCAGAAATGAAAGCGAACCAGTATGCCCTGCCACATCAGGAAACAAGGTGATTGATATCCTCAGCTTTTCATTTAAGGGCGATGCTAATGAAGACGGTCTGATCAATATGAGCGATGCGGAAGCATTGCAGAAGCGCCTTCTCGCTATGCCGGACAAAGGCTGTTTCTCTGCGGATAATGCTGATGTTTGCAGCGACGGAGCTGTGAATGTCTTTGATATGTGTGCGCTCAGAGAGCTGCTGGCTTCAGGAAAAAGCATCACTGGAAAAACGTTCGTGAATTATAATATGGAGGAGACCGGAAAGTGGCGGTTTACTGACGGTCTTGGCGGAAAAACACTGAATGTCAAGCTTAATGCCGCTCCTGGTAATTCAATGACCATTGGCTGGGGTTACTGGGACCCGGATTTCGTAAACACTGACACCGGTAAAAACGGTAAGTGGATGCAGTTCTCAATAAGCGATGTCATGCTCGATGAAAACGGTGAGGCTGTCCTGAATCTTGAGCTTCCTGAAAATGTCACAAGAGCAGATGTTGAGATCTGGGATTATATGAAGGGTTCAGAAAAACTTGATATAGGTGCTGTTGAAATTTCAGAGGCATGGTTCTGATTATATATGTATTATTTGTGAAATGAATGAGGCTGGATAAAAATGTCCAGTCTCATATTTTTTTCGGGTATGTAATTATTTTGGCGGTTGTGCGTTCGCAAATTGCCGTTATATCTCAGTGAGACTGGGCAATTACGCAAACACCCATCGACTGCCTGATTTGTTATTTAACATTTTTTTCACTGTCCGCTGCGGCTGCTTTATTTTTTTGCAGCATTTTTAAAGGTGTTTGCAGCTTAATCAACAGACTGCTGTGTATTGTTGCTTAAGTTACATAACAGGCTTGGATTGAATATTGAAAACTGCGTAAATGCGTGGTATTATATAATCACACCAGGGGAAACACCCCCGGAAAAATGAAAATCTAAAGTATGTTTTTTAAAGGAGATCAATTATCATGAAAAGTTTAACAGAGTAAGCACAGCCATCACAGGTACAATAGCAACCGCACTTTTTGATTTCGGTCTTGTAGGCTGCGGCACAGTAAATTCTCATAACGCCATTCATTGCCGTTTTTCCTTGCATACTCCTCAGCGGTACTGTCGGAGAAGCCGATGATAAGAGCTGATGGTGTGATAGAACCTCTTTCAATAAACGCATCTCTGTTATGGAAAAATACCCGTTTAGAGTCACGAATATCATTTTCACTTATTTCTGTGCATTTGCTGGTTATTATTATTCCGGTCAGAACATATCCCGGTTCTGTATATATCCGCTCGATACCTTCATGGTAGATAACAGCGCCGAGATCTCTGATGTATTCCTCTGCACCAACCACTTTAACTGAACTGTTTTTCAGCTCCGGCAGTATCTCTCCAAAGCATACAAGCTCCCTCAGCGCACTGCATTCATCAAAAGCATTCCAGGCAACAGCCATACAGACAGAAGGTATTACAAGCTGCGTTACAGAATCACAGCTGACTTTTTTAATAGTATAGGCTGCCGCTTTTCCAAGCTTGTCAAGTACCGATTCAATATCCTCCTGCTCCCAGATACAGTCGTACTCTTCACCGGTAGGAGATCTTACATCACGGATAGTCAGGCAGCAGTTTTTTAGCTCTATGCAGTTTTCAGGAACTTCATTCCCGTTGCCGCAGTAGGGCTTTTGCATAGTAGGATATAAGCAGTTTTTCATTATATTCAGCCTTTTCCTCACCGATGAAGAGAAATCCGCTGAACTTTCCGATGAAAGGTTTGTTATTCATGTTTTCACCTGCTTTCTCAGTTTAAACTGCCCAGAGTCTCTGTCTGCTCCACACGAACTCTTTTCAGCAGTTCGATAAGTCTTGCTGCTTCTTTTCGTGTCAGGTGGGTGTCGGTTTTTTCGGAGAGACAGCCGTCATCATCAATAAGGACAGTGTCACTGTTCAAGCAGCTGAGATAGTCCATGTGGTCACCGCTGTCGCTGAAAAGAGCAGAAAATGCAACTGCTGCATCTGGCGGATAAGTGCTGTCTGCCCGTGAAAGCAGCTCAAACTCTCTGGTCCTGATCTTTAATTCGCCTTTGCTGCATTCATCAAGATAATTATCAGAAAGTCCGTATGTCCACAGGGTGAGAAGAATTTCATCTTCTTCATCATTGATTTCCAGCGGTTCGCAGCTGCCGGTTGTGTTCATGATGTAACTCTGATCGTATTTTTTTGTAAGCCTGTTCAGCATTATCTTAAGCTGCATGAAAGCTTCCTTGTCTTTTTTAGAAATCATGCGGTAGATGACAAAGCTGGAAGTGCCGTATTCAAAAGCTGAGCGTTTTTCCATATTTAAACAAAACCTCCAATGCTGAATATTTTTTGCTGCAAATACATAAGAAAAATAATTAAAGTTTTTTCGTTTATTGTATCATATACAACTAAAAATGTCGATAATATGATGAATTATTATCGAAATCGCCGGTCGCTTTGATTATATATCATTCCGGAAGAATAATACTCTGCCGGGGAATTTTTTTTTCATAGTCTGATAATGCTGAGTGAAAATAATGCGGCGGCAGGGGATTGTCAAGGGTCATGAGTTATGTTATAATAAATGTAATATCAATTTATCCCGAAATGTGAGGTGCAGAAAATGGAAATACTGAATTTGCATGGCTTTATGGGTGAAGCCGATAATAAAAATTACAAGGCGCTTTGTGAGATATTTCCCGGAGAGGACGTGATCTCCCCTGAGATAGATTATTTGAATACTCCGCCTGCAAAGCTGCTTGAACAGCTTGAATTTATGGCTGGCACTGAGGATATCATTTTTGTGGGGCAAAGTCTCGGCGGCTGGTATGCAGATAAACTGAGCCGGAAATTCAAAAGACCTTGTATTCTTACTAATCCCTGCTTTTATCCCCATGAGCTGGAGCTTATTCGTTCCTCCGGCATTGCTGATGAGTTTCTCGAGCAGTACCGTGAAATGTCTGAAACTGACCAAAATGAAAGAGCTTACACTCTTTGCAGCGATAAGGATACTATCCTGCCGGATAATTATCAGCGCTGCTTAAAGCTGGCAGGTACAGTAAAATATGTTCACGGCAGTCACAGTACGATCGAAAACGTCAGCAGTCATATCTCAGAGCTGCTGAATGATATAAAAAATGACAGTCTGCTGCTGTTTTTAGGCAGAGGTTCAGCTTTTGCTGAGGAACATAATTCAGCCTTTTTCACCTGCGGCAGCGACCTTATCCTTCTCGACTGCCCGGCTTCTTCATACCAGAAAATCAGAAAAATGAACTGGGAAGATTATGACAATATCTTTATCCTTATCACCCATACTCACGGCGACCACAGCGGCGGTGTCGGTATGATGCTGCAATATGTATGGTTTGCAAGCGGCATGAAAAAGAAGGTGACTGTCATTGCGCCTTCTGCGGAGGTGAAGCAGGATATCCTGCTGATGCTCATGAGGATCGAAGGCTGCGAAAGTGAGTGGTTCAATATTATTACGGCTGATGAGCTGGAGAAATCCTGGTTCATCTCCGCTGTCCCCACGGTTCATGCTGAAACCCTTGAAGGAAGATGCTTCGGCTATCACCTGAATATCGCCGGAAATAATGTGGTCTACACCGGAGATACCGCAACTCTTGAACCCTTCAAGGCTTTGCTGATGCCGGGTTCGTTTCTTTACACTGAGGCTGCATTCTATAAAAGCGGAGTTCACCTTTATATAAAGGATATTCTGCCTGAATTGCTGGAGCTGGCTGAAAAAGGTGTGCATATTTATCTCATGCACCTTGATAATGAAGATGAAATTAAAAAAATTACCGCAGAAGCACCTGTGAAATTTGCGGCGCTCTGCGGCTTATAAAAATCATTATTATACCGCATAAAGGACTGCGGTGTTTATTTAAGGGCGGAGATTACTGCCCTTTTCGTTTTATTCAGCTGCTGCATTGCTGTCTTCAGAAATAGTGCCGGGGTCATAGGGAGTATACTCTGTGACCTTGTTAAGGTATACATAAAGAATATCATCCTGGCTTTCAGGAGGAACTATGAGCTGTCCGCCGCTTATATAGTAATATGACTGACTTACACCAAAATCAGCAGTAAGAATGTTTTCCTCAACTGTCCATTTGAAGGATTGAGCAGAGTTTTCACCATTTTCATTAAGCTGTGGGTCTCTGGTGATAATGCCTGTGCCGTCATCGTATATTTCAATGCGGAAAAGGGCAGATACAGGTGTGCCATAGTACGATGCAGCATTGATACCATTATCATATGTGTAGTCGCCTTCCCACTTTCCTATGAAATCAGCATCTGTCGCTGCATCGGCTGTAAGCTGTGGAGCCTCTGCGATGATATTCTGGGTAGTTTCATTTGTATCAGCTTCGGTAACAGCGGCTGTCACTTCAACATTGCTGCTGTTTTCAGGTTCAGAGGCTGTTTTGCTGTTTCCGCAGCCTGTCATGCCGGCTGCAAGCATAAGTGCAGCAGCGGCTGATGCAATGCTCTTTATTGTACTTTTCATTGTATCATATCCTTTCTGTATAATCAATAGTTATAGCTGTGGGCAGCTTCTGTGTTGGGCTGCGGTATAATTATACCACTTATACTGTTAAAAGTAAATAA
>CAMNFW010000109.1 GCA_946537565.1 uncultured Ruminococcus sp.
AAAGTTCGATAAGCATGACATAGATCTTGACATCAGCGAGGGTATCGTGGGAAAAATAAAGCTCATAGATATCCAGCATAGTTTTTTTTGCGAGAACAGACAGCTCCTTGCCGAAGCTTTCGTTGATGACGATGGTAGAAGAGACCGCACGCATTACCGGATCGAGAGCGAGGTTTTCGCCGAGAACGTTGTTATCGCACTGAAAGATAAGTCTTCTTCCGGGAATAGCCGGCATACCGTGAAGCTCACCGGCAGGGATTATCAGGACTTCATTCTCCTTAATATTATAGTCGAGACCGCCGACATTAACGGTGTAGGTATTTTTTATCGGCATAATAAGCTCAAAAGCGTTGTGCCAGTGAATGGGGTAAGCCTCAGTTTCAACGTTATTATAAAGCATGACAGTGCGTTTGCTTTCATATTCAACAGTTTCATAGTCACCGGAAAGATGCTTGATCATTGAAAAAATCCCCCCATTATTTATTTTGATAATCTGTTATAATTATATAATATTTTCAATGAAATGTAAATACTTTCAAGTAAACTTTAGGCAGACTGCACAAATCACGGTACAAAATTTTGGCTAATTGAATTTAAAAGAAGTTGAGCTGTTTCCAGAGCGGAATGTCAACGGTGTCTCTTAGCTCAAAGGAATAGAGCAGAGCTTCCTTGACTTTTTTGCCGGTGGAAAGCTCCATAGCGGCTTTATAGATCATGATCTGGGGAGTGTAGCGTTCACGGAGAGCAGCTTTAGTGATATGCCTGTCGGATTTATAATCCACGATAACGAGACCGTCCTCCTCCTCGATCAGCAGGTCAACGATACCCTTTATCATGCCGTCGGAATCTTTTATCTTAAGGAATTCCGGCTCATCGTAATCCAGGTCAGAAGCAGCGGCGATGAATTTTTTTTCACGCCAGTATTTTTTTGCGGTGCAAATTCTTTTGTAGAGGGGACTTTTGAAGAATGCCTGAACATTCTTAATGCTGATAGAATCTGCCTGAGAAGGGGTGATATAGCCTGAATCAGCGATACGAAGTATTTCAGCGGAGGGGTCGGACTGAGCTTTGGAAAAATCGCAGTATTGGAAGAAGGTATGGATAGCGGTACCTTTTTCAGCACCGGTGAGAGTGCCGCCCTCAGCCATAAACTTTGGACGCTGGAGCTGGAGATCGAAGGCTTTTTCGCTGGAAGATTTTTTAGCGATCTGGGTAACACTGAGGTTAGCAGGAAGCCGGGAAAGGGTGGTGTCATAGTTGAAGCCTATGATATCGTTTATCCTTTTAACAATAGAATCGTCCGGCTGAACAAGATCATTCTGCTGAACAAGATCGTCAGCCTTCTGAGATATCCCGGTAAACACCTCATAGCTGAAAACATCATCTGAAATCTCAGGCTCCGGCAGACCAAACTGTTCCGTGTTAAGGTTTACAGCGTCGGCAATTTCCGGGAAAGTGCAGTGTCTTGCGAGCCAGCACCACAGCCAGTCACTGACGGAGCCGGCAGAGAGTATCACATCCTCATCGCTGCCGTTTATGACGATTTTTTCAATGATATCAGCAGTGTGGGCGAGAGATTTTTCGCCGCATTTGAGGTTGATAAAAAGCTGCTGTTTAGCTCTTGTCATGCCGACATAAAGCAGGCGCATTTCCTCGCTTCTGGTACTGCTTTCAGCTTCTGACAGGAGAACGCTGTGCTGGAAGGTGCGGTATTTTCTGACCAGCTTGTGATCGTAGAGGATATAGCCTATCCTGCTGTCATCGGAACACATAACTGTATCGGAATCGAATTTAAACCGGCTTGAAGTTTCAGCTATGAATACAAATGGGTATTCAAGACCTTTTGAGCCGTGAAGGGTCTGGATAGTGACATAGCTGCCTGATGAAGCGGAGACCTTGCCCTGAGGAAAATCGTTGGTTTCCATGATGCGGTCGATATGGCGGAGAAAACCGCTGAGACCGCCGCTGCCTTCATAAGCAGAAGCAGATTCATAATTCTGGGCATATTGAATAAGGGCACGGAGGTTAGCACGTTTTTTCTCCCCCTCGCTGTAGAGCTGCATAACTGAAATAAAATCGGTGGTATCATAGATCGAAGTTATAAGCTCACCGAGGGACATTGTAACGGAATCAAGGCGGAAGCTATCGAGAGCGTCAAGGAAGCTTTTTATCCTTGCGGCAAGGCTTTCGTCTGAAAACTCCGGCAGCTCACTGTCCGCAGCCTGTCTCAGCAGAGAAAACATCGGAAGCTCCTTGTTAAACGACCGTATATAGGCAATTTCCTGGATCGTGAACATATACATCGGAGAGACCATTACAGCCGTAAGAGGAACGTCAAGCAGCGGATTGCTGATAATTCTCAGCAGGTCGAGGAGTATAGTTATCTCACGAGAGCGCAGATAGCCTTTTTCGTCGCTGCCTTTAACGGGTATACCGAGGGCTTGAAGCTGTTTTACATAAGCTTTCATGAGATAGTTTTTGCGGACGAGAATGCAGAAATCCGAAGGCTGACAGGGACGGGTCTTACCGTCTTTAAGAGCCACAGGAAAGCCGCTTTTCAGCATATCAGCGATCTTAGCAGCGGTGTAAACGGCTTCTGAATCGACTTTATCATCGCTGGTTTTGACAATGTGATCATCGGCTTCATTGTCATCGGAAGGGTCTTCGCAGATAAAAGCGAAATGAGTTTTTCTTGAAGGGTCGGGGGAATATTCAGGAGCGCCGAGGTAGAGCATCTCATCGGCATTATACTCAATATCACCGCATTTTTCGGACATAACTGCCGAGAAGAAATTATTGATGAAATCAATGACCTCCGGGTAGCTGCGGAAATTTTTATTGAGGAAGATGAACTGATTAGGCTCAGCTGAATCCGGGTCATACCTGACGGAATTGCGGAGAGTGGCGATAAAATTCTTAGGGTTAGCGAGGCGGAAGCCGTATATCGACTGTTTCACATCGCCCACAAGGAAAACATTATCCCCATACATCGGCTGACCGGAGCTGTCCTGCTTATAATTTTTAGAGAGGAGCTTAAAGAGCATATCCTGTTTATTATTTGAATCCTGATATTCATCTATCATGATAAGGTCAATGGTCTGGGAAACAGACTTAGCGGTGTCAGACTGGATAATATTACCGTTTTCATCATAGCTGATGAGCAGCTCCAGAGCAAGACGTTCGCCGTCATCAAAGCTGATTGCATTTTTTTCGCATTTGCGTTTCCAGACATTATCCTGGAAAATTCTTACAAACCTGACGAGGATACCGGTTATCTCAGCGGATTCAGAGAAGCTGGATTCAGCGGAGGAGATACTTCCGGCGATCTCCTTAACGGTTTTAACGATGAGCTTGCGTTTTTCGTCATACAGATCCCAAAGGGCGATATTACGGGGAATATCCTTTTTAACACTTTTTCTGCTGCCGAAATTCAGGGCATTATTGATCTGATCGGAGTCTGGGAAACAGTCGTTTTCAAAAATTCTCATAAGTTCAAAAACTCTGTCTTTATCCTCATGAGCCTGATCGAGGAATTTTTTGACCTGAGGCAGTTCCAGGTCGTCGAAAATATCCGGAACGGAATCGAGTTTTTCCTCAGCCAGCTTATAGGCCTTTCTTAATTTTTTCAGGCAGCTATCGCATAAAGATCTGAAGTACACAGATTTAAGAAAATCCTTTTCATATTCATCAGCTGCATCATTCAGCCATTTTTCACGGAGAGCAGCCGAGGCAAGGAATTTGTCGATGCTGTTGATAACAGCCTTAAGTGAAGCGGTGCCTCTGATGCAGAATCTGTCATAAAGATAAGAGATATCATCATAATAATTTTCAGTGCAGTAATTGAGCGTATCCTCCATAGCAGCCGCCCGCAGTACAGATTCATCAGCCTCATCAAGAACGCTGAAACCGGAAGTGATACCCTGATCGGAAGTATGGTCACGGAGCAGCTCAAAGCAAAAGGAGTTGATAGTAGATATATGGGCACTTTGGAGAAGCACCTGCTGCTTGATAAGATGAATATTTCCGGGATCATTGTTTATAAGCTCCCGGAGCTTGGAGCCGAGCCTTTTTTTCAGCTCAGAGGCAGCGTCATTAGTGAAGGTTACGACAACTATCCTGTCAGCCCTTACACCTGAATCCGGGTCGGCTAAAAGCTGAACGAGCCTTTCAGTAAGCACAGCAGTTTTACCGCTTCCGGCGGCAGCTGAAACGATAACAGAGCAGTTTCTTGCATCAATAGCATTCTGCTGCTGAGAAGTCCATTCCATATCATTTATCCTCCTTATTGTCGATATTTTCCTTCATACTGAGAATATCCGCAGCCTTGCGAAGCAGGTCTGGGTCAGGGACACGGAAAACGTTTCCGTCGGAATTTCCGCATATATCGCCGTATTCGCAGTACACGCAGGGAGGATCCTGACCGGTTTTCAGGGGAAGAGCCTGAGCATTGCCGCTGTAGAGGGAGCGAGCCATATCCTTAAGGTTATCGAAGGCAAGCTGTTTCAGAAGCTCCATGCCCTCACCGGTGATGCAGGAGGAATACTTATAAAGGGAGCCGTCAGCGTTAAGTTTTACCGGAACGAATCTGCCCTGACAGTCATGCTCCATAGCCTTAAAGACATCGGGATCATTGAGAACGATGCCACGGTTTTTAAGATTGCTGGAGATATTGGCAGTATTGACCGAATCATTTCTTGAATTTTCCACCTCAACGCTGGTGATCTGCACAGGTGAATACAGCACACCGGAAGGAATAAAGCCTTCATATTTACCGCCCTTATCGGTTGAAGCGAAGAGGTAGAGCAGCATCTGGAGGTTGATACCGGAGGCGAGGGTCTCAGCGGTTATAAATTTTTTGCTGCTTTTGTAGTCGATGATGCGGACATATTTTTTTCCGTCATTTTCGTAAGTATCCACACGGTCGATGATACCGCCGAAGCTGAGGTAATTGGAATCGTTGAATTTCAGCTTGACGGAGTGGCTGTCTCTGAGTTTCAGCTCATATTCTTTCGGTTCAAAATCCGAAGCCATGAGAGCGTGCTGAGTATAGAGAAAAACATCTGAAAGTCTTTCAGTGAGCTTGTCAAGTTCCAGTCTGAACGAGGGATTTTTACCGAAATCACCGGCAAGCTCAGCGTCGCAGTATTTTTCAGTTTCCGAGCGTATCTCCTGTTTCAGGTCGTCGTAGGACATATTTATAAATTCCTTTTTAGACCTGGAGCGCATGATATTGAAGAAGCAGTTATGGGAGATATTTCCGGCAGCTCTTGCATCCAGGTCGATTTTTTCACGGCTGAACAGGTTAAGGCAGCTTTTGCAGAAATACATAAAATGGCAGGTGTTATAATTTTCAACGCCGGTAGATGAGAGATACAAAGGCTCAAAGCTTTTAAGCTTTTTCATTATATCAGTGCTGACAGTGAGATCACCGGACATACCGCTTCTTGCAAGCACACCGGCAATTTTGCGGTGATACACATTGTCATTGAGAAGGACTTTACCGATAGAAGCCGCAGAAACGCTGCTGTTTTTTCTTTCCTGCATATAGTGATAATAAGCAGAGTGAAGGGTGACAGCATAGAAATCCGGAGGTATCTGGTCATCGGTGATAAGCATTGAAGAAGAGCCGAACATGGACTTTATCTGATCAATAACAGGAGCAGGATATTTAGCCTGACCTGAGAGATCGCTGAGAGGATAGGAGATAAAAAGCTTATGCGAAGCGGTGGAGAGAGCCTTGTAAACGATAAGTCTTTCGGAAGCGATAAGGTCGGAGAGGGGACGGGAAAGATCAATGCCGTTGAGGGAGAGCTTCTGCTTGTCGGTTTCGGAGAAAAGACCGTGAAGGCTGACCTGATTTGGAAAATCTCCTTCACAGGCACCCATAACAAAGATCATTTTTGGAGAATTAAGTCTTGCGGTCCTTGCAGAAGCAACGGTCACAGCGTCGAGAGTCTGAGGGGGGAGGGAGTATTTCAGTCTGCTGGTCATAGAGCGCAGGAGCCTGGAAAGCTCAGCGGCACTGAGTGTTTCGGAGCCGCGGGTTTCAGCGGTGCTGTCGAGGATATCAATAAGGCAGCCCCATAGTCTTTTAAGCTCCGAGGCTTCATAGTCTCTGTCAGCCTTGATAAGGCTGGTCATCATCTCAGCGATACTTTCCTCAGCCTTGCAGTTTACGATATACTTATAGATAAGGCGGCAGGCTTTATCAGCTTCAACAGAACCGGAAAGCTCCTTTTTCAGGCGGCTGAGGGGCGAGATGATATCCTTCCGCATGGCTTCGATAGATTCAAGTTCATCATCGGGAGCGGTGAAAGGAGAAGTCCACATTTTCTCGTCGATGTTCCATTTATAGCAGTAATTTTCCAGCCGGGCGGTGTCGGTGAGGGAGTATTTCAGAATACCGCATTTAAGGAATCTGAAAATAGTTTCAGAGCGGAATCTGCCGGAGGAAATAAGCTCCAGCAGGGTGGAAAAAAACATCATCACGGAGGTATGGCTGACAGCTCTTTCGATGCTCATGAAAGCCGGGATATCGTATCTTTTCAGAGCAGCCTTAAGCACATCAGCGTACTGTTCGATGCTGTTGGAGATAACAGCGATATCCCGGTATTTAAGAGATCTGTCATCGAACAGCAGATGCCTGATGCTGGCACAGACATACTCAGCCTCGCTGTACATATCCTTAGCTTCGAGGATATGGATATTCTTGATATCGGGAGCGGAATCCGGATCCGGTTTAAAATTTCTCAGGGCGTGGGTACTCAGGTATTCGAGATCAGGGGATTTAAAGCGGTAAGGCTTATCACAGGGCGTGATCCTGATATCCTTATGCAGCTCACGGCAGATGCGGGCGAGATCTCTGTAGGTAGCGTTAACGGTTTCAAAGAGGGTGAATTCACCGTCATTGACGTTATCGGTTCTGAGGGTGAAGATAACATTTTCGGCAGAA
>CAMNFW010000110.1 GCA_946537565.1 uncultured Ruminococcus sp.
TTGTTGTAGTAAACTACCCTTTTTATACCGGATTGAATTATTGCCTTCGCACATTCATTGCACGGAAACAGCGTAACATACAATGTACATCCAGACAGCAGCGCTGTACTGTTAAGTATCGCATTAAGCTCAGCGTGACATACATATGGATATTTTGTGTCCAGCCGAGTTTCACCTTCACGCTCCCACGGCATCTCATCATCATCACAGCCCGTCGGCATTCCATTATACCCAACTGACACTATCTTGTGCTGCTCGTTGACAATGCACGCTCCTACACGAGTATTATTATCTTTGCTTCTCTCAGCGGAAAGCATCGCAATTCCCATAAAATATTCGTCCCATGAGATATAATCTTCTCTTTTCATAATTCTCCCCCTTTCTATAATTGGTTATATTTTTATTTCGTCTTCCTTTGACATAAATAATCTCAGCTGTTCTGTTAGTTCAGCTGATCTTCTCCAGCACTGCTCACGGCTTTTTCCGCTGAAATACCGCCGCTCTGAATAAACATCAGTGAGATATCTCAAAGCCAGCTCTCCTGTTACCCATAAAAGCCCGGAATACAGACTTTTACGCTCTCTTTCCGTCAGCATATCTCCCATGCCGTGTATGAATCCTTCTGTCAGCCTTACAATATCACTTTTGATATTATCCTTTGATGCTGAAGAACGAATCATATCTCCATAATCTATCGCTGCATAGTGGTGCATTGCTGTGTCCAGATCTATCACCGTCGGAGGAGTGCCAGGTATCAGATTATCTGCCTTTGCATCGCCGTGTATACACCTTACCGGCACGTTTTCAAAATTCTCATCAAGCCTTGCTTTCAGCCTGATAATAAGATTTCTCAGCTCTGAACCGCTGCTGGCTGCCTCGTCAAACCTTTTTATGTAATACTCAAGATCATGAAAGCCCTCTATGACCGGTTTCAACTCCGGATCATCCACACTCAGAGTGCGGATATATGCCCCAAAGGATAAGCCTGTGGTGTACAGCTCCTCCGGCTCTCCGCTGCTCTCGGTGTATTCATACATTCTCCAGATATTTCCCAGCTCATTGATATAATTTTTTCCGTCAGCACAAAGATACCGGGGTATCCTTATCTCCGGCGGTCTTGATTTCTCAAAAGTATTGCATATAACGGATATATTATCCATTACTGCCGCCGGACTGCTGAATACCGCTGAGCTTAACGCTTGCAGCACATAACGTCCTGCCGGCGATTCCGCTATGAATGTCCGGTTGATATGTCCCTTCGACACCGGCACAAGCTTTACCGCTCCTTCTATGCCGAAAAGTACCGGCAGATCTTCCGGCTTGGATACCGCTGCCACTTAGTTTTTCAGGCTGTGCATCGGAGCCGGTATGCGTCCGCCACGGTTTATGAACTTCGCTGCCGACTGCTGACGAACCGGCATTACTGGTCCGCTGCCAAGAAGTCCGCCAAATTCAAGGGTCTCGCCCTCTTTCTTGCCGATCGCCGGTATAAGACGAACTGCTGTGGTCTTTGTGTTTACCATTCCTATCGCTGCTTCGTCTGCAATTATCGCAGAAATTGTCTCAGGTGCAATGTCTCCCGGAACTACGATCATATCAAGTCCGACTGAACATACCGCTGTCATTGCTTCAAGCTTTTCAAGACTAAGAACTCCGGCTGCTGCTGCATCTATCATCCCTGCATCTTCTGATACCGGTATAAATGCTCCTGAAAGTCCGCCGACTGTTGATGATGCCATTACTCCGCCCTTCTTTACGGCATCGTTGAGCATCGCAAGACAAGCTGTAGTTCCATGTGTTCCGCACATCTCCAGTCCCATTTCTTCAAGTATATGTGCAACGCTGTCGCCTACCGCCGGTGTCGGTGCAAGAGAAAGATCAACTATTCCAAACGGTACATTCAGCAGCTTTGATGCTCTCGCTCCTACCAGCTGTCCCATGCGGGTTATCTTGAAAGCGGTCTTTTTGATAATATCAGCCAGCTCATTTATGGAAGCATCAGGATATTTGCTCAGAGCCGAGCGTACAACTCCCGGTCCGGATACTCCAACGTGTATCTCGCAGTCAGGCTCGCCAACTCCATGAAATGCTCCCGCCATAAACGGATTGTCCTCAACTGCATTGCAGAATATTACAAGCTTTGCCGCACCTATACAGTCACGGTCTGCTGTCCTTTCAGCTGTCTCCTTCACGATCTGTCCCATGAGCTTTACAGCGTCCATGTTTATTCCGGATTTGGTGGAGCCAATGTTTACGGAAGAACAGATATTGTCTGTCACTGCCAATGCTTCCGGAATTGATCTTATAAGTGCTTCATCTCCGGCACTGAATCCCTTCTGCACAAGCGCTGAATATCCGCCTATGAAATTTACTCCGCAGGTATCTGCTGCTCTCTGCAAAGCCTTTGCAAATTTTACAGGATCTCCGCCGGGACAAGCCGCTGCCAGCATGGATATCGGAGTTACAGATATACGCTTGTTGATTATCGGTATTCCATACTCCTTCTCGATCTGTTCTCCTGTAGGTACAAGTGCATGAGCCCTGTCAACTATCTTGCTGTATACCTTTTCACAGGCTTTGTCTATATCAGTGTCAATACAGTCAAGAAGGGATATTCCCATTGTTATCGTTCTTATATCAAGACACTCGTCCTGTATCATTCTTATCGTTTCAAGTATATCGTATACATTAAGCATATTCTAACTTCCTTTCCCGATCAGATGCTGTGCATTGAGTTAAAAATATCCTCATGCATAGTATGTATAGAAAGTCCCAGCTCTGTTCCGAGATTGGTCATCTTATCTACCAGCTCCGAAAAATCACAGCTCAGTGCAGTAATATCCACAAGCATTATCATTGCGAACATATCCTGCAAAACACTCTGTGTCACTTCTATTACATTTCCTCCGGCTTCAGCACAGATTCCGCTTACCTTATGAAGAATTCCTACATTATCCTTGCCTATTACAGTTACAACTGCTCTCATAACTTTTACCTCCGTTGATATAATTGCGCCTTACGGCACGCTGTTATAATTATATCATATGCCGGCGGTTTAGTCAATAAAATTATATGAAAAAGATTGATCTTACCTGTCAAGTGGAACGAAACATAATGATTATAATTTCGCCTATTTATTTTTATATTTTAAACATTAAAATTTTCAAAAACATATGGAAATATTCTCAGAGATGTGTTATAATGTAAGAAGCAATTTTCAGAGGTGATATTATGAATCTTATTGACTGCCATACTCATACACAGTTTTCTGTGGACTCAGAGGCTGATATCAATGAGTGTATAAACCGAGCGGCACAGCTGGGACTGGCTGCCTTTGCCGTTACAGATCACTGTGAATGCAACCGCTGGTTCTCTAAAGACCACTACCCCGATGAAACTACTTACCAGTATTTCGACTTCGGCAGGGATTTTGAAAACTCCCTTTCCGCTGTGACTAAGCTGAAAGTTCTGTTCTCCGGTAAACTTAATCTTATCTGCGGCATCGAAATGGGTCAGGCTACTCATGACTTTGAAATAGCTGAAAAAATCGTGGCGGATAAGCGTCTTGACTTCGTTCTCGGCTCTATGCACCAGCTTCCTAAAACTGAAGACTTCTGCTTTATCGACTACAGCCAGTTCTCTATGGACGATATCTATGCCCTCTGTGAGAAATATTTCACGGAAATTTATAAGCTCTGTAAATGGGGAAAATTCGATATTCTTTCCCACCTTACATACTTCATGCGGTACATGAAGGGCGGTTACGGCATCGAACCGGATATCAGCCGCTTTGATGATATTATCGCAGATAGCTTTCGTGAACTTATCATCAAGGATAAGGGCATCGAGATCAATACCTCCGGCCTCCGTCAGAATTACGGCGATACCTTCCCTTCACTGAAATATGTCCGGCTGTTCCGTGACCTGGGCGGCGAGATCGTTTCTGTGGGTTCCGATTCCCATACCGTTCAGTATATTGGCTCCGGAGTTGACAAGGGCGCTGAGATCGCCTTTGCCGCCGGCTTTACAAGGCTGTGCTTCTTCAAGGAAAGAAAACCAGTTTTTATTGATATAAACTGATTTTCCGCTTATGATTCTGTTTTATAATATCTGCGGCTGCACCGCACACCGCACTCCCGGCGGCTTTGCTCTGATTCTGTCTTTGCTTCTTAAGCACGCTCTTTGTGCAGTGTTACCCTAAAATAATGAAAGGATATGGTTAAATGAAAAATAAAATCATCACTCTTTTACAGCAAAATGCCAGATTCTCAAATACCGCTATCGGCGAAATGCTCGGTATCTCCCCGGAAGAAGCTGCCGCCGAGATCAAAAAGCTTGAGGACGAAGGCATTATCCGTGGCTACAGCGTTATCCTCGATGAAGAACGCTATGACAAATCTACAGTTTATGCTACTATCGAACTTAAAGTCACCCCTCAGCGTGACTGCGGTTTCGACGATATCGCTAAAACTATTATGATGTACGATGAGGTTGAAAGCCTTACCCTTATGTCCGGTTCCTATGACCTGGCTGTTGAAGTCAAAGGCTCTAACCTCAAGGACGTGGCTCTCTTCGTTTCTGAACGCCTCTCCACTATCGACGGTGTGCTTTCTACTGCCACCCATTTTATCCTCAAAAAATATAAGGAAAAAGGTATCTTTATCGACGATGAAGAACCGGACGAAAGGGGTCTGGGTTAAGCGTGATAGACTATGATAAGGTTTTGTCCGGCAAGATAAAAAGCATCAAACCGTCGGGCATACGCAAATTTTTCGACATTGCCGGTACTATGGAGGGCGTTATCAGTCTCGGTGTCGGCGAGCCTGATTTCTCTACCCCCTGGGTAATACGCAAGGCTGCTATTCAGGTGCTGGAAAGAAAACATATCATTTACGGTCCGAATAAAGGCGTTGCTCCCCTGCGTAAGGCTGTAAGCAGCAGAATAGAAAAAAAACACGGCGCTCATTATAACCCCGATAGCGAAATTATCGTTACCGTCGGCGGCTCTGAAGCTATTGACCTGGCTGTGAGAGGTATCGTTGACCCCGGCGATGAGGTGCTGATAGTTGAGCCTTGCTTCGTCTGTTATGCTCCGCTGGTGGAGCTTTCCGGCGGTGTTGCCGTTCCTGTTCCCACCAAGATTGAGAATAATTTCAAGCTCACCGCTGATGACCTTAAGGATAAAATAACCGACAGAACTAAACTCCTTATCCTCCCCTTCCCTAACAATCCCACCGGCGCTATCATGACAAAAGAGGATCTGGAGCCTATCGCTGACCTGCTCCGTGATACTAATATTATGATATTATCAGATGAGATATATTCAGAGCTGACCTACGGCAGAAAACATTTCTCTATCATCGAACTGGAAGGTATGCAGGAACGCACTATCTATGTCAACGGCTTCTCTAAAGCCTATGCAATGACCGGCTGGCGACTGGGCTATGTTGCTGCTCCTGAACCTATCATCAGCCAGATCGCTAAGATCCACCAGTACGGTATCATGTGCAGCCCATATATAAGCCAGAATGCCGCTGTTGAAGCCCTCAGCTCCTGCGATTCCGAAATAGCTAAAATGGTTGATGAGTACAATACTCGCCGCCGCTTCTTAGTTAAGGAATTTAACCGCATCGGTCTGGACTGCTTCGACCCTGAAGGCGCTTTCTATGTGTTCCCTTCAATCAAAAAAAGCGGTCTGTCCAGCGAGGAATTCTGCGAAAGACTGCTGTATGAGGAGAAGGTCGCTGTTGTTCCCGGCAGCGCTTTCGGTGAAAGCGGCGAGGGATTCATAAGAATCTCTTATGCTTATTCCCTTAAGCATCTCATGGAAGCTATGAACAGGATCGAACGCTTTATGCAAAAACTGGAGGCTGAACATAATGAAAATAAAATCGGCAGCTAAGATCAATCTCTCTCTCGATGTGACTGGTCGGCTGGATAATGGCTATCATACGATCGAAAGCGTTTTTCAGACCGTCGGTCTGTACGATGAGATAACTGTCGAAAAAGCTGATAGTATATCCATAAGCTGCACAGTCCCGGAACAGTTCGCTGCTGCTGACCATATCCCCTGCGACAAAAGAAATATCGCTTATAAGGCAGCAGAACTCTTTTTCAGCCAGGCCGGTATTTCCGGCGGCTGTAATATCCACATTCTTAAGGGTATTCCTTCTCAGGCTGGAATGGGCGGCGGAAGCACTGATGCTGCTGGTGTTCTTTACTGTCTGAATAAGGTTTTCAGTGCAGGTCTTTCAGCTGAACAGCTTGCTGAGCTGGGAAAAAATCTCGGTGCCGATGTTCCGTTCTTCTTCAGCGGCGGAACCGCTTTCGTCAGCGGTATAGGTGAAAAGCTTACTCCCCTGCCGGATTTTTCTGGACGTATCCTTGTTATCGCTAAGGGCAGTCAGGGCGTTTCTACCGCAGATGCCTACAGAAATGTTGATGCTCTGACTGAACCCTTTCACCCCCAGACTGCTGCTCTGGCTGACGCTATTAAAAATGCCCCAGAAACTGCTTATCAATTCTTCGGCAATATCTTTGAAGCAGCTGTCGGTCTCGAAGAGGTGGACAAGCTCAAATCTGCCATGCTCAACAAAGATGCCCTGAAAGCTAATATGACCGGCAGTGGCTCCGCTGTATTCGGTCTCTTTGAAACCCTTGAAGCTGCTGAGATATGCTGTTCAAAGCTTAAAAGCTGGGGGTACTTTGCCGCCGTTTGTGAAACCGTCAACAGCTCATTCATCGAGCTTGACTGATATTTGATCCATTAACCAAAACAGACCCGGAATTTCAATTTCTCTGGGTCTGTTTTTGTTATAATCTTAGTTTTATTCTTCCGGTGCAGCTTCTTCCTCTTCTGAAGGCGGATTATCTGCCGGAGCTGCCTCAACCGGTACTGCCTCAGTTTCCGTCGTCTCCGTTGTTACCTCATGATACATATTGTC
>CAMNFW010000111.1 GCA_946537565.1 uncultured Ruminococcus sp.
CCTGTTTTCCGTCACCGTCAACATCAGCAGCCATGCAGTGGTGGTTACCGTCACCGTAACCCTTTGCAGATACATTGTGACCGGTATCCCATGTCCATTTCTTTACCAGCTTGCCATTGCTTACACCCCATGCAGCCAGAGCCATACGAGTGTAATAACCTCTTCCGAAGCAGGCATAAGCCTGTGAACCGCCGTCAAGATATGCAACGCAGGCGGTGAATCTGTCAACACGGTTGCCGTAGGTATCGCCCCAGGCGGTATGGTCGCCTCTGCCGGGATCGTAATCCTGGGTATCAAGGGCTTTTCCTGTAGCACCGTCGAAGAGAGTTATATACTCCGGACCAGCAAGTATCTTTCCTTCAGCAACAGTTGAACGGTAGTCCTTGCTTCCGTCACCGATAACTTTTCCAGTACCGTCAACGGTACCGTCAGCGGTTTTGCAGATCATCTCGCATTTGCCGTCGCCGTCAAAGTCATAGACCATGAACTGAGTATAATGAGCGCCTGCACGGATATTTTTGCCCAGGTCAACTCGCCATACCTGAGTACCGTCCAGCTTGTAGCAGTCGATATAAACATTTCCTGAATAGCCGTTCTTGGAGTTATCATGTGAGTTGGAAGGATCCCACTTAACGAAGATCTCATACTTTCCGTCACCGTCAATATCGCCCACTGAACAGTCATTTGCAGTGTAAGTGCAGGTGACACCGTCAGGAGTTGTAACACCAGCCGGAACCTTAAGCGGTATATCAAAATAAGCACCGCTTACACCACTGTTGGTGTTGGTGAAATTGGTGGAGAACTGAGCGAACTCAGTATTTTCGCCGTTTACATAAGTATCAATTGTATAGCTGTCAGTAGCCAGACCCTCAGCATCGAAATAGTTAGAAGCCTGATCGGTGGTGAAGGTGCCGAGCTTGGTATGCTCATCGCCTCTAATTCTCCAGAGGTCGAAGGTGGTATTCTCGTTATCTGTAGCAAGAAGTCTCCAGCTTACCATGTTGCCGTTTTTAGCGTGAGCCATAGCAACGCCTCTGTCCAGCTTCTCCATGCGGATACCCTGCTGAGCCTTGGCATTCGGAGCAGCGCTGCCGGTCTGGGTCAGCTCGATATAGTCCATATTAGGACCGCCGAATGAGGTGGTAGCATAAGCCTTGATAGTATTTTCGCCCTTATTCAGGTGAACGACAGCAGATGTATCGCTCCAGGAATCCCAGCCGCCGGTGCCTTCAAAGTCAACATACTGACCGTGAGTCTTGTCACCGTTGGTGATTATCTTGCACTGTCTGTTGTCGTTATTGCCGTTGGCGAAACGGAAGTCAACCTGATAATTGCCTTCCTCAGCGGCGTATACAGTCCACTCCACATAGCTGCCGATAGTATTATCATAATTTACATAAGCTTCACCTGCATAGCCGGCGTTTGTGGTTTCCTTTACGCCCTTGTACAATTCTCCAAGAACTGCATAATAACGCTCTGTTATAGCCGGCAAATAAGGATCCTTGTCAGTAAGCTCAACATCAAGGTAATCAAGATTAGGACCGCCGTTAGCAGTTGTAGAGATCAGCTTTATGGTATTCAGTCCGGCTTTCAGTGGAAGAACGATGCTGCTGCTGTCCCAGGCTGTCCATGCGCCGGTGCCGTTGAAGTCGATATAATAAGCATCATCAGAGCCGTTGACTGCGACCTGCATTATCCTGTTGGAATCGGTGCCGTTAGCGTAACGGAAGGTAAGCTCATAGTTTCCGTCTGCGGGAACGTTTATATTCCATTCAACTGCACTGCCGACTTCATTGTTTACGTTGGCATAACCGTCAGGGCATTCATATCCTTCGTTGGTTTTTTCGTCAGCGATACCGCCGATAACGTTGGCATAAGCAGCATAATATCTGCTTTGATCCGGAACAGGCGGTTCAGTCACGGTGGTTGTGGCGGTAGTTGTTTCAGCAGTAGTTGTGGCGGTGGTTGCAGTGGTTGCGGTGGTTTCCTGTGACTCGTTATAGAAGAATTCGTCCAGCAGATTTGAGGTGCGGCATGTTTTCATGGATCTGAATTCTATGCCATAGTCAACGAGTGCAAGCTCAACGGTATAATCGGTGCTTGGCTTCATCGGAACCACAACAGCAGCTTCACCGACTTCACCGCCGGTGGGAGGACATTTAATGAAGGCATAGCCGTCATTGGTGATGACCTTGATCTGAGCTTCTTCCGTGCCTGAGTTTACATAGCTTATCCTGATCTTATGACCGGAAGTGTCGCTGTCGAAATCATAAGTCCTGTATTCAGCAGAAGCGAAGCTTCCGGGGATAGAAAGGCTTCCGCCGGTGGTTATAAGCTCCGGGACTTTATTTTCGGAGTATTCCACATATTCACCGGTGGTATTAAGCGCATAATCGCACATTGCGACCCACTGGAGAATGGCAACGGCATCGCCTATAGATACCTTTCCGTCCTCGTTGGCATCGGCTGAATAAGTGATCTGTTCCGGGGTGAGTTCAATGACCCTGGCATCATGCTGTAAGATAGCAAGAGCATCCTTGCCGGTAACTCCGTCATTTCCCACGATATCACCTCTGAGGAAATAATCCTCAGGAGCTGAAGAAACTGCCTGAGCCGAAACAAATGGAACTGATGAGAGAGCCATAGCTGCGCTGAGCATCAGTGAAGCGGCTTTAGCAAGCTTGTTGTGCAGCTTCATGTGTGATTCCTCCTTCAATATTGTTATATTATTTATCCGATCACACCTGCCTAATGGGTGACCTTTATAGTACGTTTATTATAACAAACAAAAATCCCTTTGTCAAGACATTTCAGGCAAGTTTGGAATATTTTATGAACAAGATATTATTTTTCACCGCGTTTATTGACAATTCATAATTTTAAAAACATTATCTTTATTCTGCTGAGGAGTGACATAAAACAAAGATCTGCCGTATAAACCAGCGGATAATACATTGAATTTATGAGCAGGGGAATACAAAAAAACCTCCGCTGATGCTGCGGAGGTTTCGATGTACAAGTATTGAGCAGTAAGCTGCGGTCAGCTCAGACTGGCTTTTTCTTATTCAGTTTCTTGAATCTTGCCTTGTCATAGGGGATTGTGAGACAGGTTTCATTTTTGCCGTTCTTACGGTTCTCTTCGGCAATATTTCTGATAGCAATGTTATGCTGCTTTCCGCTGGGGGTTTTTCCTGCAAAAAAGGCGATATAGTCAATTTCAAAGACCTGTTTCTGGGGGTCATAGATGCCGGAATAAAGCTCATGGGTTGAAAGATCAATCTTTTCACGCTCTAATGCCCAGGTTGAACCTGTGAAATCCGGTGAAATTGAGCTGCCATTCTTTATAAAAGGCTCCTTAGAAGTGAAATATGACAGGAACTCTCCGTTTTTTGTCACCACCAGGACGTACTGCTGCTTGTTGAAAATACCATCGAATAAGCCCATAATAATAATCTCCTTTAATTATAGAATTAATCTTTTCACTGTGTATTGTTTTTCTGTATGCTGCCGGTTTAAACTGGTCTTTAGCAGGATCTAACACTGCGGCTTAATGCCGATACATTACAGAAAGTAAAAACGAAAGTCAATACCGTGAGATAAAGAATTATTCCTCCGGTTCGTGGATCTCACCGACAATCGGAAGCGGATCAATGCCCTGTCTTGTGTAATAGTCGGAAAGCGCCGATCTTACAGCCTGTTCAGCAAGAACTGAGCAGTGTATCTTTACTGCCGGCAGACCGTCAAGAGCTTCAACAACTGCCTGATTTGTCAGCTTAAGAGCATCGTCAATGGACTTGCCTTTGATAAGCTCAGTTGCCATTGAAGAAGTTGCGATAGCTGCACCGCAGCCGAAGGTTTTGAACTTGGCATCTGTGATTATACCGTCGTCTATTTTGAGATACATCTTCATGATGTCTCCGCACTTTGCGTTTCCGATCTCGCCGACACCGTCTGCATCTTCGATCTCACCAACGTTTCTGGGGTTTGAAAAATGGTCAAGAACCTTTTCACTGTATAACATATTTTTTTCCTCCTGATATTTTTAATCAACAAGCTGATATTATTCGTATGCTTCGCCCTTCATCATGCGCTCCCATACAGGTGACATGGAACGAAGCCTTTCAACGATCGTCGGCATTACTTCAAGGATATAATCAACGTCCTCATCTGTAACATCGTCCTCGATCGAAAGTCTGAGAGAACCGTGGGCGATCTCATGCTTTAAACCAATTGAAAGCAGTACATGAGACGGGTCAAGTGAACCCGATGTGCAGGCTGAACCAGATGAACCGCAGATTCCATAGTTGTCCAGCATGAGAAGCAGTGATTCGCCTTCAAGACCTTCAAAGGAAATATTGAGATTTCCAGGCAGACGCTTTTCTCTGTCACCGTTGAGACGGGTGTAGGGGAGTTTCAGCAAGCCGTCAATAAGACGCTCTCTTTTGGGGAGGATCTTTGCGTTTCTCTCAGCAATACCGGTGCAGGCGATCTCCATTGCAACACCAAGTCCGACAATAGCAGGAACGTTTTCAGTACCGGCACGCTTGCCTCTTTCCTGACCGCCGCCGTGAATGAGGTTTGGCAGAACTATGCCTTTTCTTACATACAGTGCGCCTATACCCTTCTGGGCATGGATCTTGTGACCGGAAAGAGAAAGCATATCAATGCCCTGTTTGTGAACATCAATATCAATATGACCTACAGCCTGTACAGCGTCAGTGTGGAAGAGAACCTTCTTCTCCTTGCAGATAGCAGCGATCTCTTCGATAGGCTGGATAGTGCCGATCTCATTGTTGGCATACATTATTGTAACAAGGGCAGTATCCTCACGGATAGCGTTTTTAACGTCCTCAGGATCAATAAGACCTTTGTCGCTTACCGGTATATAGGTCACTTCAAAACCCTGTTTTTCCAGATATTCACAGGTGTGAAGAACAGCATGATGCTCAAACACAGATGTGATGATATGTTTTTTGCCTTTTTTTGCAAGCCTTTCAGCGGTACACTTTATTGCCCAGTTGTCGGATTCTGAACCGCAGCTGGTGAAGAAAATCTCTTTCGGATCAGCACCAAGAGCTTTTGCGACTTTGGCTCTTGCTTCTTCAACATCTCTCTGTGCATCTCTGCCCAGTTTGTAGATGCTGGAAGCGTTGCCATAGGCTGTACGGAAATGAGGCAGCATTGCATTGAGTACCTCTTCAGACACAGCTGTTGTAGCAGCATTGTCCGCATAAATAAATCTTTTATCCATGACAGGAATCCTCTTTCTCTCCGCAGTTACGGAGTTGTAAATATAAAATATGAATATTCAGATGCAGACACTGAGCAGCTGACTTATTGTTAAAAAGCCGCTCAGCAACGTAATGCGGCAGACCGGAAAATCATAAGCTCCGGTGCGGTACATTCGCCTTAAAGCAATGATTACATTTCTGAATATTTATCACGCTGGGCAACAGCAAGTCTGTCACAGCGCTCGTTTTCAGGGTGACCGGCATGACCTTTTACCCACACAAATTCGACCTGATGCTTTTCCAGAAGGGGAAGAAGCTTTTCCCAGAGATCAACGTTCAATGCCGGTTTTTTGTCTGATTTTATCCAGCCTTTTTTCTTCCAGCCGTAAACCCAGCCTTTTGTTACGCTGTTGACAACGTATTGGCTGTCGGTGGTGAGAATTACCCTGCACGGTTCGGTAAGAGCCGAAAGACCGGCAATTACACCCATAAGCTCCATACGGTTATTGGTGGTAGCTTTTTCACCGCCTGAGAGTTCTTTTTCTATTTCTCCGTATCTCAGAACGACACCATAGCCGCCGGGGCCGGGGTTTCCGCTGCAGGCACCGTCGGAGAAGATCTGGACTGTTTTGATAATATCAACTCCCTGATAAATTTATACATTAAATATTATACATCAAAAACTCTGACAATTGTCGATTTGTTAACTATCATAAACAATATAAATGTTAGCAGGCACTAATTAGAAAGAGTAATGATATTGGTATTTATGGAGCAGCTTTAACCTTAACTGCCGTTCGTGAAAAGGTAAGCTGAACCAAAATCGAATTGCGATGCAAGCTGCACGGTAAAGTACCGCAGAAGTAGTTGTGCTGTATGGTTTATTTCAAGTTGAAAGCTTGTGGGGTGAATAGTTGGTGCAGGGTTTGCAGGGTTATACCTATTGTACATGAAAAAAATGAAACTTTACTATACTAAAGTATATAAAAATAATAGAGTATATGACAAACCCTGCAAACCCTTCACCACCCTGCACCGAAAGAATCATTATGAATAGTTAATTGTCGATTTTAAGCCATTATGAAGGGTATAAAGGGTTACACCTATTGTACATGAATAAAATTGATACTTTACTATAATAAATTGTATAAAAAATAATAGAGTATATAGAAAACTATTCATACCCTTCATATTATGCACCGAAGAGGGAGTTTTCAATAAGCAAGAATTTGTACACGGTAAAAGCATTTGTGAGAGCAAATTTTTGAAGGAAACCATAATTGCCGTCCATGAAAAAGCGACTTTAATCTTCACTGCCGTTCGTGAAAAGGTAAGCTGAACCAAAATCGAATTACGATGCAAGTTGCACCAAAAAGTACCGGAGCATAATCTGTGCTGTATGCGATCGTATGTTACAAATTCCGAAAAGAGTGAGCGAGCTTTAGCGAGCGGCAACGTGAGCTAAAAAAGTGCTGTATGCGATCGTATGTTACAAATTCCGAAAAGAGTGAGCGAGCTTTAGCGAGCGGCAACGTGAGCTAAAAAAGTGCTGTATGCGATCGTATGTTACAAATTCCAAAAAGAGTGAGCGAGCTTTAGCGAGCGGCAACGTGAGCTAAAAAAGTGCTGTATG
>CAMNFW010000112.1 GCA_946537565.1 uncultured Ruminococcus sp.
CAGAAACACCATATTATTTCGGAAAGCCTATAATGCATGACACCTATCTTCGTCTGCACTGGAAGCAGCTTGGTACATACTATATTAAATATGATGCAGGAGAAGGCACCATAGATTCAGGAGACCAGAATGAAAAGACCTTTGAGTTTCTGGATGCTGAGGACTATGCTGACCATGCAGATGTTGTTGTTACCCGTGTGGCAAAACCGGTTGACGGAATGAATTTCGTGGGCTGGAGAATGAAGAACGACCCATCGCAGAGGATATATTATCCCGGACAGAGCTTTTTGTTCAGCTCGGAATATGCAGAAGCAATTTCTGAGGTCAACGAAGAGACCGGCGCTGTCGAGGTAAAGCGTACAATTATCCTGGAGGCAGTTTATGAGGAGATCAAAACAGCAGAGATAATCTACGATGCCAACGGCGGTACCATAAACGATCCCGATAGTGCAATGCTTCCGGCAAATGCCGGCGGTCAGGTGATAAACGGCGCACCGGCTCCTGTCGATGACCCGGCTTATTATGCAGGACTTGAAGAAGAATACAGCGTCACCGATACACAGCTTAAGGTCAGCGACCTGCTCAACAACTCAGCTGTAAAACTCAGCAACGGTACAGGTTTTTACAATCACGGCTATACCTTCCTGGGCTGGAGTACGAAAAAGGACGGTTCGGAAAATTTCTATGACAAGGAAAGTATTACCACTACCAACCGCTGGGTAGATGTTGAAGAACCGACAGTTCTCTATGCACAGTGGGAGATAAAAGTATATTTTGACAGAAATGACGTAAGAGCGCCGATAAATACTTATTACTGGGGCAGCGGCACAGGCGATGACTGGGCTGATGACCCGGATTATACCTATGACGCTGAAAAAGGTATGTACTATACCACGATAAAGCTCAACAGTAAGGTCGATAAGCCGCCGTATATTCCGACTTCAAATGACCCGGAGGAAATGTTCTCCAACTGGTCACTTGAAAAACAGGACGCAGCTGGTGTAATGAAGCCGGTGTTTGATTTCAGCTCCACCGGAATCACTCAGGAGCTGATCGACAGCCAGAATAATGACGGAGATTATCTTGTGCTTCATGCCTGCTGGAAAGAACCCATAAGAATACCGGTATATTTTGTAGATACGTCCAAAGAAGAGTGGGTAAGAAAGGATGAATGGCGCAAGGACGGTGACGGTGCAAATATTGTACTGCGTGACGGAAACCATATATCTTTGGCTGGCAGAACAGAAGCTGACAGCTATGCTAAGGATAATGTAACTGACGGCTATGAGTACGCATTTGCAGCCAGCTCCGGAAAGGATGAAAACGGATTTAAGGATATAACTGATAATACTCAGATCACGGAGATCTGGTATGACAGTGATGAGATGTGTGTCAAGGTCAGATACAGCGACAATACAGTGCATGAATTTGATGCAGCAAATGATGCTATATATCTTGTTTATTACAAAAGCCCTGACAGCATAGATATAAACTATGACCTGATGTCAATAGACGGCAGTCTCACACCTGTAAATACTAATTCCGCTGCACCTAAAACGGCGAATGTTGTACTTGAACCGCCGTATAATATGACGGATAAGATCACAAAGCCGATAGACTGGACAAAATGGGGAAATGGAAATGACCAGAAATACCAGTATTATTCTTTTGCAGTCGGAAAATCAGATGCCTCATCTGCCGCAGACCTTAAGGTTATCACAGATTATAAAACATCTGACAGCGACAGACCTGAGCTGAAGGTCAGAAATAACTGGAACGGCTTTGAGTATTCCTTTGACGGCGAAAACTGGCACAGCTGCGGCTATGATATCGCACTGTATTCAGTCTACTATGAACAGCTTCCGACCATTATTAATCTCAGGGAAAAAACTATCGCCCTGCCGGATAAAATGGATACGGAGTTTGAATACACCGTCACGATCACTCAGACAGAATCCAAGACGGTAACAAGGACATTTGGATACTATAATAGAAATAATCAGTGGCAGAGTCTGAATGAGGGGGATTTTCAAACCACAAAATTTGCCCCGACTTATGAAACATCGGAAATTTCTTCAATAAATGTAAAACTGTCTGATGATGAATCTGATTCATATGTATTGTTCTATAGTTCACCGGCAGATACGGTGACCGAGAGAGAACCGTATATTGTAAATGGCACTGCTCAGACATACAGATACAACCGTAGAGATTATCCTGTATACTACCAGGATAGTATAGATCAGGAAATTTTCCAGACCATTACTATCACTCAGAAGCGGGACAGCGATTTTACCACGGAAAATGACGCTGAAACCGGCGATCAGGTTTATAACAGCAGCTATTCTTCCTCCGAATATACCGCTCCCGTTACTATAACCTATATCAACAGACAGATCCTCGAAAAGGAAGTCAACACCGCTCTCACCGGAAACGATGAGCTGACTGCCCACAATGAGCTGAGAACCTCAGACGAAAGTATTTATAAGCATGATTTTACAAACAGTGATGTATGGAACGTTTCAGACACAGCTGTAATTTCACCCGATGCGCTTATAAATAATGACGGCAGCTATATCTTCGTAGGAATAATTTCAGGCGAGGAAAATGCCGGCAGGATAACTCAGGAGCAGTCAGAGGTAACTTCGCTGAATTTCGGAGAAATATCTCCCGGAGTTTACGGTTATTATCTTAACGGCGATACCTCAAAGCTTCTGAAAGATCAGGATATCTGGTTTGTTTATGCAAAGAAACCAGTTATAAAATATATGTATGAAAAGCCTGACGGCACTTTTGAGGAGATCACTGAATTCATGAGAAATGACGCTCCGTTCACAAGAGCTGGTATCGCTCAGAATGAAATGATACCTGTCACCAGCTCCGGACTTCTTATCTCACAGATATCAACACCCGGTTCACCTGCATTCCTTATCCCCGGTGACCTGGACTATAACGATGACCTGCTAAGGCTTGACCTGAACAGACTGAGCGTCGGAAACATCACTGAAAGCGTTGAAGCTGCTGCTGATACCGGCAGTGAATCCATGCGGATAAGTGTTACAGACGGAAAATTGCAGTACAGTGCCGGCGGTACAGCTGAGCTTGTATCCTTCCCGGAAAATCCCGTTGTATATGCGATATACAAGATAAAGGGTTATGAGCTGACACTGACCAAGCAGGTGCTGGGCGATGCAATGGGAAATAATACATTTACATTTGAGATAAGCTCCGATAAGCTGACCTACAGCAAGTATGACACAAGCAGCGGTCAGGTCACAGCATCTGACGGCAAGATCACCGTTACAGTTCAGCGTGGCGAAAGCATTACGGTCTATGGTCTGCTGAGCGGTGACTATACTATCAGAGAAACCACCGCCGGAGAATATGAAATGTCAGCCAAGGTCAACGGTGCTGATGCGAAGGTGACCGGAAACAGGGTCGCAGCATCTGTCACTGAAAATACAAGAGTAGATGTGCTGAACACATATCCGATACCCGTTACAGGGGCAGGAGAAAATGCAGCGCCATATATATTTATCGCTGTGATAATTACAGCTGCTGCAATTTTGTTCATCTGCCGGAGAAAGGGGGGAAAGCAAAATGATTGCTCTTCACTCTGACGGCTCTGCTTATAAAGCACACTCCAGGGATAAGCCTCCCTGAAAGCTCACTCATATACACCTGAACTATACCGCTCAGGTATAAGTTCCCGATCACGATATTACTAATGAAAGGACGATCATTATGAAAAAAACTATATTTAAGAAAACTATCGCTGCTCTTACATCTTTCATCGCAGTCTCAGCAATGGCACTTCCTATAGCTTCAGGAGCTGTTGACACTCCGACTATCAATGACAAACCGGCTGTAGTTGTTGCAACTCCGGCAAATACCGCTGATGTAACTGTTAAGAAGGACATTGTACTGTTCAACGTTGACGGAAGCAAGATTCTTTCTCCGAATATCACCTATTCCTATGAGATCACACCGGCAAATGTTACTACTGCTACGATCACTACATACTCTCCGGATGATCTTGAAAGCGACGGCAAAACCCCAAAGACTGATGCTGTTCCGATCACTGTAACAGTTAAGAAGGGTATTATCGGCGCAATTACCACTGCTAATGACGTTGCTTCAACTGCAAACAAGGTTGAAGGAGCTATCTCCTTCGGTGCTGCTGATGATGCCAACACCAACAATAACACTGTTAAGCACAACACAAACAAGGAGAGCGAAGCTACTGTTACTCTCTCAAATAAAGTCAGCGGCTCAATGACAATAACCGTTGATGCCAACAAGATCTATGATCCGGATTATGGTGCAGAAGGTCATACAAATACCCAGGTCAACGGACCCGGAGTTTACCGCTACAAGATCGAGGACGTTACTACTGATGCGACTCTGACTGCTTCCGGTATCGAAAGAAATTATCATACCGCAGCCGGTGACAACGATGAGTGCATCTATCTTGATGTTTACACTAAGTATAACGCAAATAAGAACGGTCTGGTAGTTTATGGCTATGTTCTGCTTAAGGATACTTCCGGCAAGGACAATGCTGAAATAACCTATAAAAAGGATACCTCAGAGGAGACTATCAAGATCACCGGTTTCGACACCGATTCTGAAAATGAAGATAATTACGGTGAAGGCACTGTTGATAAGGCTGACCTTACTTCCGATGCTTATCATACATACAATGTTGAGGTTTGCAAGAAAACTGTCGGCGATCTGGCTGATACCCAGCATAACTTCCCCTTCAAGATAGAGCTTACCAATACCCATAAGGTAACTTCACTGGACGATTTCTATTATGTTATTACTAAAGACGGCTCTAATCTGGATGAAGTTAAAACAAATCTTTCCGCTGGCGGTGCATGGACACTTGACGGCAATACCGATTCAAATCTCCAGCTCCAGAACGGGGACAAGATAGTGATCACAGGTCTTCCTGTAAAGACCAATATCAAGGTAACTGAAACAAATAATACATCTGACACCTACTCTGTTTCTGCTACAAATCTTAAGCAGCCTACAGGCACCGGAACTGATGACATTATCCTGGAAAGCGGAGAAAAAACCGGTACATCACTGTCAGTTGCCAGCAATGGCACTGCTGAGATGAACAGCACTTTAGAGCTTAAAAAGACTGATGCAGGCGATAAGATCGAGATCACAAATACCCTCAAGGACATTTCCGTAACAGGACTTCTGTTCAGCATCGCACCATTCGCATTCATTACAATTGCCGGTGCTGCACTGCTTGCACTGTTCATGAGAAACAAGAAAGATAACGAAAGCGAAAGCAAGCTTTAAGTTTGATCTTTAAGATTCAATATTCTGTCTCCTCCAAATGGAGGGGACAGAGATTTATAGGGTGAATGGTATGGTAAGATCTGTTCGATTCTGGACAGCGGTGGTTCTGGTGATCATACTGGTGAGCTGCATGATAATGAAATACAGTAAGAAGCCTTCTCAGCAGGCCAATACTGAAAAATCACAGCGCCCATTCAGTCAGCAGGATAATACTGACAGCACTTATGGTTTGCAGACTGAAAAAGCTTCGGCAGATGAGGTCACGGCTCAGGTAACTAATACGGCTGAGACTTCGGAGAATGAAGCTGTAATGAATACAGGATCTTCTGAACCGGACGCTTCAGTTCCGAATATCTCCGAGCAGAAGGTGAACGAGATAACTCAGAAGCTGAAAGAGGTCTCCGGACTCAGCGGTGATCTGGTCGGCTGGATATACATAGCTGATTCTGACATCGACTATCCCGTCGTACAGGGAACAGATAATCATTACTATCTTGATCATGCCCCTGACGGCAGTGATAATCAGCTTGGGAGTATATTTTTATCATATCAGTGCAGTGCAGATCTTTCGGATTCGCTGAACATTCTTTACGGTCACAATATGCAGTCGGGAATGTTTGGTGATATACGAAAATTCAAGGAGCAGGAGCAGTTTGAAGCTCACCGTTACGGCTGGCTTTTCACTACAGAAAGCCTTTACCGGATCGACTTTTTTACCCTTTCCATCGTCAGTGCATATGACACGATCTATGATATCCCGTCAGATAGAACTGAGTGGATGGAAACACTTAAGTCAGGCAGTCTGCACTACAGAGAGCTGGAGATAAACGATGATGATAAAGTGGCAGTGCTTTCCACCTGTTCGTCAGATTTTGAAGATGCCAGAGCATTGTTTGCAGGAAAGCTGACATGGATACAGGAAATAAACATTAATTAAAAAAATGAAAAAAGAGGTGAAAGAATGCTGATTGCGGCACTTGACAATGACAGGCAGTTTACTAAACATCTGCAAAAGCTCCTGAATAGTTTACTGACAGATGTCGAATTTGTGGCATTTGATTCGCCGGAAGATTGTATAAATTATACAATGGAGCATGAAGTTTCGTTGATATTTATTGATCAAAATATAGGTGAGAATTTCTCTGATCTACAGCTTCTGCATCATAAGCTGCGGAAAATACGTCCGCACGTTGATATGCTTATCGTCTACAACGAAAACAAATGGGACAACTCTGTGGCAGTATGGTCGATCCAAAGCAGATGTTCAGATTATATCTGTAAATCAGCTGCGGCAGAACGTTTTCAGGACGCATTGCAGAATATCTGGTTCAATCCTATCGAAGATACAAATCTATTGAATTTGATCAATTGAAAATGCTGAGAGCAGAATGGTGAAAGCCTGAATAAAACAAAAGAGAGGTGTATCCGTTGGAGGAATACACCTCTTTTTATTGTGCATTAATATGCCGTTATGGTTATGGAAAAAAGCTTGATTTTTGGGGCGCATTGAGGTATAATAGTATCAGCAATT
>CAMNFW010000113.1 GCA_946537565.1 uncultured Ruminococcus sp.
ATATGCTCTGCAAAATAAATACCCAAAGACAAGGATACATCAATAGGTCTTACACTTCTTACAGAACAGGTCATTGAACCAGAGGTGTCAACAACAGCGATAGCGTTTTCGTTTCCGCCGTTTTTACCGAAATCGGGCAGACTGCGCCATGATGCGTCCAGCGCACGCTTATCATTAGCGCTGAGGAGTTTTTTATTAGAAGCGTAATCATAGCAGGAACGGGTTATCTGGTAGGGATATAGAGTTTTAGCGTTAAGCTTAGATTTGCCGCTGATAACGTCATCAATATAGGACATATATCTTATTTTATCATTTCTGATGAAAGCCTTTTTGTATTTAAACATAGCACCGGAAGGCTGAGTGCTGTAATCGAAAGAATAGTCTTTATTTCTGAGGTCATTTTCGATTATACTGATTTTATTTCTGAGGGCAGAAAGAGTTTTTCTATATTCAGCCAGTGACAAACCAAGATAACCAGCAACTCTTTTTGCATAAGATCTTGTAGTGCCGGACGAAGCGTTTACAGAGGGAAGCCATTTTCCGAGGAGTGAAACTTTCCCGCCGGATTCAAGCGCTTTCAGATCATCTTTAAGCTGGGCTGATATTATATTCAAAGCCTCCTTTTCACACTGAGTACCCAACAATGCAAGAAGGTCATCAAATCTGCCATATTCTGGGATAAAGCGGATATTTCTTATCACGGCATCAGGAGCAAAATCAGCAGCTGCACGGATAGCGGTGCGGAAGAATCTGCGTTCACCGAGACCGCCTCTGATATCACGGGAATAGAAGATAATTTTCATAGCCGTTGATTCGTCCTCAGCGAGAGCAAGGGTGACAGCAGATTCAATTTTCTGCTGTTTCAGACCTCTTGAAGCACCAGCTTTAAAGAAGAGGTCGAGGCAATGATTTTCGGAGGAGCGGTTTGTTTTAGCGCCGTTGAGGGTATAAGAAGAGTTATCCTGATTTTTAAGAGCATTTAACATAGCATTATCCTTTCCATAAACAGGCAAGAGGCGAAATGGCTGACAATTTAAAATGTATAATACATAACATTTCAGGCAGGGGAATTATAGTTAAATGTTATAATTTGGCTATAATAACAATAAACTCCGGAAACACGAATGCAGCGGTCAGGAGTTATGGATTATACATTATAAATTATTAACAATACTCACTTAAGAATTTTACGGACATTAAGGGTGCCGGCAGAGGAGAGGAACTGCGTGACAAATTCCTCTCTGCACGGCTGACAAAGCATCATAATAATTCATAACACATATAAGAATTGCTGTTGATGCTTTTAGAAGGCGCTGGCGAAGGTGTCGAGCCTTTGCCGGACATTCAGCAGACAGTTCCTTCACTTCTATCTGCTCTCACCGTTTTTTTTCCAAAAAACCATATACAGGCTTGCAGTCAGTTTAAACAAAGCACCACTTCAAACGGCGTCCTTTACTCCTGTTAAAAACCAATTTAACTGCTGTAGATGCTTTTAATGACTGCGAAAACAAGGCGCATAAATTTTTTCATAAATCCATATAAAAAATTTGCTGTCAGCGCCTTTAAAGACATTTCTGTCTTTGCATACCACACTCACTGCCAACCCTTATACTGAGGGAACTGCGGATCATTATACGAACATATGTCTCGGTGTGAGCTGGTATAGAGTGCCTGGTACAAATAAACCTATGGTACACAAGCATTAATTATGATTTTGCCCTTTGCTTGCATCACCCTCTTTTTGTTTCTCCGCTTGGTATGATATTAGTATACCACATAACTTCCCAAAAATCATATAAAAAAGTCTGCCTTCTTTCACCTCACGTTTTTTTAACTCACGTTGCCGTTTTTTTGGCTCACGCTGCCGCTCGCTAAAGCTCGCTCACTCTTTTCGTGATTGGTAACATACGATCGCATACAGCACAAAATCTGCTCCGGCACTTTATGGTGCGACTTTTTCTGTAATTCGATTTTGGTTCAAGTTACTTGTTTAGCAACGGTGAATCAGTATCAGGTCTCTTTCACCGTCAGGCGATTTGTGTTCAGGCAGATTTCAACGTTAGGCGATTATGTTCAGGCGGCATACAGTGTCAGCTAAGTTCAAACATACCGGTATACAGCTGGTAATACTTACCTTTCTGAGCGATAAGCTGGTTATGGTTTCCACGCTCAATGATCTTGCCGTGTTCAAGCACCATGATAGCCTGAGAATTGCGGACTGTTGAAAGTCTGTGGGCGATAACGAACACAGTTCTGCCCTCCATGAGACTGTCCATACCCTTTTCAATAAGAGCTTCTGTACGGGTATCAATTGAGCTTGTTGCCTCGTCGAGGATAAGCACCGGCGGATCTGCAACGGCAGCTCTTGCGATTGCGAGGAGCTGACGCTGACCCTGCGAGAGATTTGCACCGTCAGCAGTAAGCATAGTATCGTAGCCGTTTTCGAGATGAATAATAAAATCATCGGCATTAGCCAGCTTAGCAGCAGCATAAACCTCCTCATCGGTAGCGTCCAGCTTACCGTAGCGGATATTTTCCATTACAGTGCCGGTAAACAGATGAGTGTCCTGCAAAACGATAGACTGGGAACGGCGAAGGTCATTTTTCTTGATCTTATTGATATTAATACCGTCATAACGGATCTTGCCGTCAGGAACGTCATAGAAACGATTGATAAGATTAGTGATAGTCGTTTTACCAGCACCGGTAGAGCCGACGAAGGCGATTTTCTGTCCAGCCTTAGCATAGAGGCTGATTCCGTTGAGAACGATTTTTTCCGGCTCATAACCAAACATAACATCGTCCAGTTCGACATTTCCTCTGACCTCAGTGTAAGTAATGCTGCCGTCAGCCTTATGGGGATGCTTCCATGCCCAGCGTCCGGTACGCTCCTTGCTTTCGGTGATATTTCCGTTTTCATCGATAATGGCATTTACAAGGGTAACATAGCCCTCATCAGCCTCTGGTTCTTCATCAATAACCTTAAATATTCTTTCAGCGCCTGCGAGGGCAGTCAGAACGGAGTTCATCTGCTGAGAGACCTGAGTTATCGGCTGGGAGAAAGTACGGGTAAACTGCAAATATGATACAACTGTACCAATAGTCATTCCGCCGATACCTTTAACAGTCATGATACCGCCGATGATAGCAGTGACAGCGTAATGGAGGTACGAAAGATTATTCATTACCGGCATGAGGATATTTGCGAAGGTATTGGCATGAGTAGCAGCAGCGCAAAGCTCTTCATTAAGCTTTTCAAATTCAGCATTAGTGGTATCCTCATGGCAGAAGACCTTTACCACCTTCTGACCCTCGATCATTTCCTCGATATAGCCGTTAGCTTTACCGAGAGCCTTCTGCTGGGCGATGAAGCCCTTGCTGCTGTGAGAACCGATGAATCCCACGATTCTGATTATTGCAAAAAACACAACGACAACGATTATAGTCAGCTGCCAGCTGTATATGAGCATTGCGGTAAATACACCGATAATAGTGATTGCAGAGCTTATGAACTGAGCGATACTATTGCTGAGCATTTCTCTGAGGGTATCCGTATCGTTAGTATAAAGGCTCATCAGCTCGCCGTGGGTATGCTTATCGAAATAGCGGATGGGCAGCATTTCCATTTTAGTGAAGAGGTCATTTCTGATACGCATAAGGGTAGTAGTTGAAACCTTGAGCATAACACGCTGATACATGAAAGTGCAAAGCGCACCCACAGCATAAATTGTTATCATTGCTATCAGTATAGTAACAAACTGTTTTTTATTCCAGGTACCTTTGAGAGCCTCTTCGATATTATCAATAAGCGGCTTAAGCAGATAGTTTCCGGCAATTCCGGCAAGGGCGCTGAAAACAACACCTATCACTACCATTACAAAATGGAGCTTAAAGCCATACATATAGCTGAAAATACGCTTTATAGCAGCGCCAGCCTGAGCCGGCTTCTGGGAAGGTTTCTGTGATCTTGGCGGCATTATTCATCAGCTCCTTTCTGTTGTGAGTCATATACCTCACGGTAGATCTCACATCGTCCGAGAAGCTCCTCATGATTGCCGATATCCACTATCCTGCCCTTATCCATAACGATTATGCGGTCAGCGTCCTGCACTGAGGATATACGCTGAGCGATGATAAAGGTAGTGGTATCACCCAGCTTCTGGCGGAAAGCCTGACGGATACTGCTGTCAGTAGCAGTATCGACAGCGCTGGTGGAGTCATCAAGAATGATTATCTTAGGATTTTTGAGCAAAGCTCTTGCGATACAAAGTCTCTGCTTCTGACCGCCTGAGACATTCACACCGCCCTGTCCCAGATCGGTATCATAGCCGTCGGGGAAACTCATTATGAAATCATGGGCGCAGGCAGCCTTGCAAGCCTCGATTATTTCTTCGTCAGTAGCCTCAGCGTTTCCCCAGCGGAGGTTTTCACGGATAGTACCTGAGAACAGGACGTTCTTTTGCAGCACCATTGCCACCTGTGACCTCAGCTCATCGAGGTCATACTCCCTGACATCTGCACCGCCGACCAGCACCTGACCGGAAAGCACATCATAAAGTCTTGGAATAAGCTGAACCAGCGAGGTTTTAGACGAACCTGTACCGCCGATAATACCGATAGTTTCACCGGAAGCTATTTTAAGGTTGATATCGGTGAGAGCAAGATTATTAGGATCGTTGAAATAGCTGAAGCTGACGTTTTTAAACTCAACTGAACCGTCCTTCACCTTAATATCTGCACCGGCTGGAGACTTTACTGCCGGCTCTTCTGTCAGCACCTCATAGATACGCTGAATTGAAGCACGGGAGATGATGAACATCATAAACATAAATGAGAGCATCATCAGTGACATAAGGATCTGGCTGACATAGGTTATGAAGCTGGAAAGCTCACCGGTTTCGATATTGCCTTTTACAGCCATATTTCCGCCGAACCAGAGAATTGAAACGATGCTTGCATACATAACCAGCTGCATTATAGGCATAGTCATGATGACGAGCTTTTCCGCATTGACCTGAGCAGCCCGGACGTTCTCGGTATTCTGGGTAAATTTTTTGATCTCATAGTCCTCACGGACGAACGCCTTGACAGTTCTGATACCGATAAGATTTTCCTGAACTCTGCCGTTCATATTGTCATAGTTAGTGAGCATGAGTTTAAAGCGGGGGTGAGCCTTTGTCATTATAAGCACAAGAGAAAGTGCCAGCAACGGAAGCGCACAGACAAATACCATTGACAGCCTTGCGTTCATTTTCAGCGCAGCTATCATGGCACACACCAGCATTATAGGCGCACGGAAGGCAGTTCGTATAAACATCATGAAAGCGTTCTGGATATTTGTAACATCAGTGGTCAGACGGGTCGTAAGGGAAGCTGTCGAGAACTTATCCACGTTTGAGAAGGAAAAATCCTGAACCTTCCTGAACATCGCACCTCTGAGATTTTTCGCAAAGCCCATTGCAGCCACAGCACTAAGTCTGCCGGCTATTGCACCGAAGAAGAGGGACACCAGTGCCATTCCCACCAGCAGCAGTCCCATACCGGCTACATAGCTTATTTTTCCTGCCTTGATACCATTGTCGATAATTTTAGCCATAACCATGGGGATAAGCACTTCCATTGCCACCTCGCCCACGATAGCCAGAGGCGAAAGAATCGCCTGCTTTTTATACTTGCCTACATACGACAGTATCTCTTTATACATTGGCAAAACTCCTTTCTCTCTGAAATTACAAATAAAAATGTTTTCATTTTCTAACGGTAATAAATCCCTTTGAAAATGGTGACGGGGAAGAACCTTCTGAAGAAAGGTTTTCCCCGGTTTTGTCTCTGTGAAAACTGTTAATTACAGCTGAACGCTGAACTACAGGGATTTTTCGGTCACTGGAATCCTATCAGTTCAGGCTCTGCATATATTCGTCCATAGCAGCAGCAGCTTTTTTGCCAGCGCCCATAGCCAGGATAACTGTAGCCGCACCGGTAACAGCATCTCCGCCGGCATAAACGCCGGTCTTTGAGGTAAGACCGTCCTCGTCAGCGATAATTCCGCCCCATTTCTGAGTGTCCAGACCTTCGGTAGTGGACTTGATAAGTGGATTTGGAGAAGTACCGATAGCCATGATAACGCAGTCTGCCTCAATTTCGATGAAAGCGTCCGGAATCGGAACTGGCTTAGCTCTTCCGGAAGCGTCAGGCTCAGAAAGCTCCATCTGCTGACAGATAACGCTCTTAGCCCAGCCATGTTCATCGGAAGTGATCTCAGTTGGGTTAGTCAGGAACTTGAAAATGATTCCCTCTTCCTTAGCGTGTTCCACCTCTTCAGCTCTTGCTGGAAGCTCATTTTCGGTACGTCTGTAAACTATGTAAACATCAGCGCCCAGTCTTTTTGCACAGCGTGCAGCGTCCATAGCAACGTTTCCGCCGCCGACGATAACAGCCTTAGTACCGGCTTTTATAGGAGTTGAGCTGTCGGACTTGTAAGCCTTCATAAGGTTGATTCTTGTAAGGAACTCATTTGCAGAGTACACGCCGTTGAGGTTCTCACCTGGAATGCTCATAAATCTGGGAAGACCGGCACCGGAGCCGATGAATACAGACTCAAAGCCTTCCTCCTTCATAAGCTCGTCAACAGAAATAGTTCTGCCGATAACGGTATTAGTTTCGATCTTCACGCCGAGAGCCTTAAGACCCTCGATCTCCTTCTGAACGATAGACTTTGGCAGTCTGAACTCAGGGATACCATAGGAC
>CAMNFW010000114.1 GCA_946537565.1 uncultured Ruminococcus sp.
CTGCTATTACAATTAACGAGAATGCCGATCCGGATGTCAAGACCGATTTCATTTCAGGCATGGATAAGACCTTCCCGGACCGTCCGGAGTTTCTGCACAGTGAAGGCAATTCCGATGCTCATATGAAATCTTCGTCAGTCGGTGTAAGCGAGTTCATAATCGTCACCGCCGGCAAGCCGCTGCTCGGTACATGGCAGGGAATTTATTTCTGCGAATTTGACGGTCCAAGACGAAGGAAGTTTTACGTCAAGATAATGGGGGGGTAAGTATGGATAAGATCAAAGAGCTGGCAGAGATCATCGCTGCCTCAGATAAGATCGTGTTTTTTGGCGGCGCAGGCGTTTCTACTGAAAGCGGCATTCCGGATTTCAGAAGCGTGGACGGCTTGTATAATCAGCAGTGGAAATATCCGCCGGAGACTATCATCAGCCGCAGCTTCTTCGATAAGGATCCGGAAGAGTTTTACCGCTTTTACCGTGCAAAGCTGAACAGCCTTGATGCACAGCCGAATCCGGCGCATAAACGGCTTGCGGAGCTTGAAAATGAGGGCAAGCTGCTGGGAGTTGTAACACAGAACATCGACGGTCTTCACCAGAAAGCCGGCAGTAAAAAAGTCTTCGAGCTGCATGGAAGTGTCCTGCGGAATTATTGCATGAGGTGCAGAAAATTCCACCCGGCAGAGGCAGTTTTCGGAAGTGAAGGGCTGCCGAGATGCGAGTGCGGCGGACTTATAAAGCCGGACGTAGTGTTGTATGAGGAGGGATTGGACAATGATATCATCAACGGTGCAGTCAGTGCTATCTCGCAGGCAGATGTAATGATCATTGGCGGAACATCACTGAATGTATATCCGGCGGCAGGTCTTATACACTATTTCCGTGGCAAAAAGCTGGTCATCATCAATAAATCTCCGACAAATATGGATTCACAGGCTGATCTGCTTATCTGTGACAATATCGGCAAGGTGTTTTCGCAGGTTTGATCCACTAAATTATAAAATTATTTAATGCAATAATTTAAGCTGAATTAAGCTGATTTTATATCTATTCAGCAAAATAATCTGCCTTGTTTTGTATAAACACACAAAGTTTAATAACAGGTGGAAAAAAATCTGGGAAATGCTTGATTTTTAATTAAAATGCTCTTATAATTAAAGTAGATAAAATATTTTGGGAGGGCTAAAAACATGAAATCGAAATTCTTTAAAAAGACAAGCTCTGCTTTACTGGCAGCAGCTTTAGCTATGAACCTTTCCGCAGTTGCTTCAGTTCCGGCAATTGCTGAGGACGCTTCCGCACTTAAGTTTGAGTGTGAGGACGGTACTTTCACCGGTACCGGTACTGTTAAGGAGGACGCAAAAGCTTCCGGCGGAAAATACTTCTACCTGGAAAGCAATAGTGATACCTGCACAGTAAAGGCAACTGTTCCTGAGGCTGGTATGTACAATATCACTATTCGCTATCAGGCTGCTTATGGAAACAAGATCCAGAATCTTTATGTTAACGGTGTTGACCAGGGTCAGCTTTCCTTCACTTCTGAGGAATGGGCTGATCTGGACTGCGGTTCAGTTAAGCTTAATGCCGGCGAAAATGAGATCATGATCAAGGGCAACTGGGGCTGGACAAATTTTGACTGCATCACAGTTTCAACTGCTGTTTTGCCAGAAATAAAGGCAACTCAGACTACACCTGTTGATGCTGATGCAATTGACGAGGCAAAGAGTCTTATGAGCTATTTTGCTGAGGTTTACGGCAGCCATATCATTTCAGGTCAGCAGGAGATCTATAAATACGGTCCTCATGATCTGGAGACAGAGTTTGAGTATCTCAACGATCTTACCGGTCATTATCCGGCTATAAGAGGCTTCGATTACGGCAACTTTACCTGCCCTGCATTCGGCAGCGATGACGGTTCTACAGAGCGTATCATCGACTGGGTAAAGAATAAGAACGGTATCGCTACTGCTTCATGGCATATCAATGTTCCTAATGATATGTCAAGCTATAATATCGGCGACCGTATAGACTGGGCTCAGACTTCATACAATGCAAAGGACAATGATTTCTCACCCAAAAAAGCTTATACTGAGGGAACTAAGGAGTATGAGTACTATCGTCAGGCTCTGACAACCCTTGCAGCTGAGTTCAAGAAGCTGGAAGAACAGGGCATTCCTGTTGTATGGAGACCTCTCCACGAAGCTGAAGGCAGCGGCGGTGAAACTGGTTCATGGTTCTGGTGGGGCAAGGAAGGCTCTGCTGTTTATAAGGAGCTGTGGAAGTACACCTACAAGACCCTGACTGAAGACTTCGGCTGTCATAACCTTATCTGGGAATGGAACAGCTATAACTTCGAGACTTCTGCTGACTGGTATCCCGGCGATGAGTATGTTGATATCATCGGCTATGATAAGTACAACTGCACAGTTTACCTTGAGGAAAACAACTGGCAGCCTTCACTTGTTCATAATGATTCTGCTATCTCCAGCACGTTCTATGGAATCATGAACAGATATAACGGTGCAAAGATGGTATCAATGGCAGAAAATGACTGCTTCTCAACAGTTGAAAACCTCCAGTCCGAAAAGGCAGGCTGGCTCTATTTCTGCACATGGTATGACGGAGGTTCGGATAATATCAACTTCCTGTCCAATCCTATCTTCAATACAAAGGAAGATACTATCGCAATGTATCAGAGCGAGTATTGCCTGACACTGGACGAGATGCCTGATGACCTTTATACAAGAGAATCCGGTCCTGTTGACCCTTCAAAGACCACCACTAAGTCCACTGTTGTTACTACAACTACTGTCAGTACTACTACTACTGCTGGCAGTACCACTACTACTGTGGCTGATCCGTCGAAGGAATACGGAAAAGTAAGCAAGGATAAGACAAGCGGAAATTACAAGATCACTCTGCCTGAGCCTTCTGAGGATTTCTTTATCACAGTTGAGCTGCCCGATGAGGTTGGCTATGCAAACGGCGGACTTGGAGTTTCAGTTGAGCTTGACGGCGATTACTACTGGGCAAACATCAAGTGGGAAGCTTCTAAGAGCGGCGATGTTGCAGTAAATGTTATCGACAACTTCCTGAACTGCTCATTGGGCACAGAGGTTATTGAGGACGAAGCTGTTATCGAAGCTGTTAAGGCTAAGCTTGCTTCTCAGACTGAATTTGAGGGACAGATCTGGTATGCACAGGATTCTGCCGGCACGGAGATCAAGGATAAGTCCGGCATCGCTATCACTGGTGCATATGTAAAGAAGTCAGACGATACAACTACCACCACTGCTGTAACCACAACAGAAGGCGATGAGAATACTCTGGTGGGTGATGCTAATCTTGACGGAAAGGTAACTGTAGCAGATGCAGTTGCAATACTCCAGCACATTGCACTTCAGGATAAGTATGGACTTAAGGGTCAGGCTCTTATCAATGCTGACTGCTACAACACCGGCGATGGTGTTACAGCTAAGGACGCACTGTCAATTCAGAAGCTTGATGCAAAGGTTATCACTGAGCTTCCTGAAATTGAGAAATAATTGAAGCTGATATAAAAAATATGAGCGCTGATCAGAAAGGTCAGCGCTCTTTTTTTGCGGGCATATTTATTACCATTAGCCTTAGCTGGTGGAAACTTTAAGCTCTGAATTCACCGTTGTAAGCGTGCGTTTTAATAAACGAAGCAGAATTAAAAATTAGACCCGTTCCAACCCCAGTTTTCAGTTTCACTGTATTTGACGTAGATCCGGTTGACAGGAATATCAAGGTTCTTGTTGAGAATTTCAGAGATCAGACCGGTGAGCTTTGAATAGTCGGAAGGGGAAGCACCGCCGTAGATGCTTACATCGACCATTGCAGCCGGTGCGCTTTCGCCCTTGAACCAGAGGGAAAGCTCAGGCTCTATGCAAACCATGAGCCAGCCTTCACTTTTTCCTGGGATAGCTTTTATAGCCTGTCCAAGTTCAGATTTAATAATCTCCTGAGTATCAGGCGATGCGGATACATTGGTTTTCACATTGATGAACGGCATAATAATTACCTCCTGTTTTTAGCGTTTTTTCGATAGATTATAGTAAGTCCCTTAATGAGCAGGTCCTTATCAAGATGTATTTCCTTGCGGCACAAGGGGAGCACCACTTCTGCCAGACCGCCTGTAGCAACAACAGTGCATTTATATCCCAGCTGCTCTTCAATACGGTCAATGATACCGTCCAGCGCACAGGCATTAGAATAGAGAGCGCCGTTTTTCATGCAGTCGATGGTGTTAGTGCCGATTATGGAAGGCGGAAGTTCAAAGTCAATTTTCGGCAGCTGAGCGGTACGCTGAATAAGAGCGTCCGTTGCAACTCCCATGCCGGTCATGATAAGACCGCCGAGATAATTTTTATTTTTGTCCACAACAGAGACAGTGGAAGCAGTGCCCATATCTATAATTATAAGCGGAGCGGAATAGTTATTTATTGCAGCGACAGCGTCAACAGCCTGATCGCTGCCGAGCTGTTTGGGATTGTCGATCAGAATATTAAGACCGGTTTTAACTCCCGGACCTGCCACCATAACGTCAACCTTGAACAGCTTGCGGATAGCTTCCTTGACGGTATTGGTCACAGAGGGGACAACTGAAGACATAACTGCATCGTCTATATCAGCGCAGCAGAAGTCGTTCATTTCGAGAATTGAGCGAATGAGAGAAGCGTATTCAGCAGCAGTGGCACTATGGTTAGTAGATATCCTGTCGGAGACGAGGATATTATCATTGTCGTCAACGCAGCCGAAGACGATATTTGTGTTGCCTATATCAACAGCTAAAAGCATAACATACCTCCTGAAATTTATTGTGCATAAGCACAATTTTATTATAACATATTTTTTTTGAAAAAGCTATATCTTTTTGGAAAGTTTTGTGGTATAATATTATAAAAGCCGTTAGACGTTGAGTTAATTCATAATGCAGAATGTGAAATTGAGGTGTTCACTTTTCGGCGGCGGATTTGAAGATGCCGGAGACCTGAGCAGTATCTGAGGTGGTATTATGTGGGGAGATTTTCAGTTCAACGCTCCGTACAGCGGAGACAGAATTACAGAGTTAAACGGTGTCAGCCTTCCTCAGAGCTATATTGATTTTATGAGCAGACACAACGGCGGCGAGGGCGATATCGGCGAGACTTGGTTAGTGCTGTACCGTATGGAAGAATTGCAGGAAGTTAACGACAGCTATGATATAAGCGATTATTTGCCGGGCAGTATAATTATCGGCACAAACGGCGGAGATGAGTTTTATGGCATTAACTCTTCCGGTGAGTTCTTCAATGTTCCGATGATAATGGACGAGCAGGATATAACAATTCTTTGTGATGACATGGAGATGTTCGCAGAGAAGGTAAATGAGTTCTGGATAATTAATAATTCATAATGCAGAATCTCGTGGTGGGTTTAATAATTCAGAATTAAACAGAAGTGATTCAGGAGGTAAAAATGCTAAAAGGAAAAACCGTATTACTGTGCGTGTCAAGCTCAATTGCAGCTTATAAGATATGCAACCTTGCAAGAATGCTGACTAAACTCAATTGTGAAGTTCATGTAGCAATGACAAAGAATGCAACGAATTTTGTACACCCTCTTACCTTCGAGACCCTTACTCAGCATAAGTGCCTGATAGATACTTTTGACAGAAATTTCGAGTACAGTGTTGAGCACGTTTCAATTGCAAAAAAAGCAGACCTGGTAGTGATCGCTCCGGCAACTGCAAATGTTATTGGAAAGATAGCAGGCGGTATTGCTGACGATATGCTGACCACGACAGTTATGGCAAGCACCTGCAAAAAGCTTGTTGCACCTGCAATGAATCATAATATGTTCCATAATCCGATAGTTCAGGAAAACATTGAAAAGCTCAGAGCGCATGGCTATGGGATAATAGAGCCGGTCAACGGTATGCTTGCCAACAGGGATATCGGTGACGGAAAGCTGCCGGATGAGGAAACACTTCTGGAGCATATTGTCAGGGAGATCGCCTTTGAGAAAGATCTTTCCGGCAAAAAAGTGCTGGTGACAGCTGGTGCCACCCGTGAAAGCATTGACCCGGTGCGTTTTATTACCAATCATTCAAGCGGAAAAATGGGTTTTGCAGTAGCAAGGGCAGCAATGCTGAGGGGCGCAGATGTGACAGTTGTGGCAGCACATACAGATGTAGAACCGCCGAAGTTTGTGGAGGTAGTGAAGGTGCAGTCGGCTGAGGATATGTTCAATGCAGTCACAGAGCGAATGAATGAAATGGATATAATTATCAAGGCAGCAGCGGTTGCAGACTACACACCGGTCGCCACTGCTGACCACAAGATCAAGAAAAAAGACGGAGATATGTCAATTCCCCTTAAGCGAACAAAGGATATCCTGAAATATCTGGGCGAGCATAAAAAGCCGGGACAGATCATCTGCGGATTTTCGATGGAGACTGAAAACGTCATTGAAAATTCTTCAAAAAAGCTTACTTCTAAAAACTGTGATATGATCTGTGCCAATTCACTGAAAAAAGCAGGCTCAGGCTTTGGGACTGACACAAATATAATAACGATGATAACTGCTCAGGGCAGCCAGGAGCTGGAGCTGATGAGCAAATTTGATGCGGCGAACGCTATACTTACCAAGCTCATTTCACTGAGCCGGTGAAGATATAT
>CAMNFW010000115.1 GCA_946537565.1 uncultured Ruminococcus sp.
AAATCTTCCAAAACTAAAAAATCTACCACCGAAGCTGTCACTCAGCCTCAGACTGAAACTACCGCTGTCAGCGATTTTTCCGATGATACATATGTGGAATACCATTTCAGGTCAAAAAAACAGCTCGAACAGCACTTCGATAAACACGGCGGTGAATTCGGCAGCGAGTTCGGATATACTACCGCTGAGGAATATGAAAAGGGTGCCAGTGATGTTATCAACGATCCCTCTGCACTCTATAAGACGGAAGCTGAGGACGGCGACGGCGTGTACTATATCGAGGAAACTAATGAGTTTGTAGTGCTGTCCACCGACGGCTATATCCGTACATATTTCAGACCAAATGCCGGTAAAAAGTATTTCGACAGACAATAGCTTCCAGTCAGTTTCCAATAAGGTGCTGACAATGTCTTTCCGGCAAATCAGACTTTCCACAGGTATTTTTAATTTTGTATTAAATTCATTGCATTCTGAAAAGGAGTTAATTTTATGAAAGCAATTAAAACTATTATGTCCGCAGTTACTGCTGCTGCAATGGCATTTTCTGCTATATCCTGCATGGCAGTCAGCGCAGAAGTCACTCCTGACCCGGTGATAAGCAGAAATGTTCCGGCATATTCCGGTGCAGGTCAGGCTTCATACGGCAATGATGAGCATTATTTTTCATTCTGGAGCGCCGCATCTCCTGACTATCTCGCCTATGATCTTTCAGCTGTTCCTGACAGCGATAAAAAACAGGTCATTGCAGTATGGTACAATGCCAGTGCCTTTGACAATATCGGAAATTATGTCAACAGAAACATGGAGCCTTCTGATTATACTATTGAGATCAACGCTGCGCCGGGCGGTGAATATCCGGCTGACGGCTGGGAGATCGCTGAAACTGTCACCGGCAATACCCTTAGTTCCCGTCAGCATCTCGTCAGCATGGAAGGGTATAACTGGATAAGGATAAATATTTCAAAGGCTGATGACGAAGCCGGTAAAAATGCAAGCATAAATTTTGATATTCACAGCGTAGCAAACGGTATTTCAGACAGCTGGCTTTTCTTAGGAGATTCTATCACCGCCGGCGGTATGAATAACTGCTACGGCACAGGCTTCGCTACTCATGTTAACAACCTGGACGACCGCTATTTCCCAATTCAGGAAAATGGCGGTATCGGCGGTATCACCAGCACTGACGGCAAAAATAATATCGACCGCTGGCTCTCTGTAAGTCAGGCGCATTTCGTAAGCATTGCCTATGGCACTAATGATGCCTGGGGAAATCAGTCCGGTGCTGAGAAGTATTATGAAAATACAAAATATATGATAGATGCCATTCTTGCAGCAGGAAAGGTACCTGTGCTGCCAAAGATACCTCATGCTGAGGAAGCCGGTGTAAAGGATTATCTTGACAGCTACAACGCTATGGTCGAAAAGCTCTGGGAAGAATACGGCGATAAACTTGTAAAAGGTCCTGATTTCGATGCCTATCTCACTGAACACACCGACTGGCTCAGCGGTGACGGCGTTCACCCTAACTCCGAAGGCTATGAGGAAATGAGAAGGATCTGGGCAGAAACTATGTACGCTGAGGTTTACAGCAAAAAAGGCAATGACCCTGATCTTACATACTATGGTGATGCAAATCTTGACTCAAAAGTAACTGTAGCTGATTCAGTCGCCATTCTCCAGCACGTTGCTCTCTACGACAAATACGGTCTGACAGGACAGGCTCTCATTAATGCTGATGTCTTCAACAACGGTGACGGAATTACAGGCAAGGACGCTCTCGTTATCCAGCAGGTCGATGCCGGTATTTTCACCCAGTCCCAGCTGCCTGTTTAAATCCGTACATTATGCCCCGGCGAGGGGCTCTGCCCCCTTCCCCGCCAGAGGCTCTGCCTCTGGACTCCGCCAAAGGGTTGCAAACCCTTTGGAATCCCGGCTCCCGGCTTTTGATCAATAACAAAGACCCGGCACTGTCTCCGGGTCTTGCTAATGCTATAGTTTTTATTACGGGGGCTGTCGCCCCCTGCTTTTTAGGTCTTAACTCTATCCGCCGTCACTCATAAATTATCCTGAACATGAATCACCGTCACTAAAATAGTAACTTGACCCAAAATCGAAGTACAGAAATAGTTGCACCACAAAGTGACCGAGTCTCATCTGTGCTGTATGCGATCGAAATGTAACTAATGCCGAAAAGAGTAAGCGAGCTTTAGCGAGCATCAACGTGAGCTAAAAGAACGTGAGCTAAAGAAATGGGAGGAGGATTCAAAGGTTTCGCCGGGTTTTACTTCCTGGTAGCCGGTGATATCAGAAGGCATATCAAGATTCGGAGCGTCGATCATCGCTGTCATCGGCTCAGGACAGAAGTAGTGGTTGAAGCCTCTGTCATTCCAGATTATCCAGAACTTGTACTGATCAGATACTTCATAACAAATCTTCTTTCCGCTGGCAATGTCCTCTGCTATTACTCCGTGGAACTTCTCACCGTTAAGATCTGCATATTCACCAAAATACATATCATTGTCACATACCTGAAGTACAGGACATTTCGTGCCGTTCTTGTACTCCAGATCCCACATCGTCAGGGATTTCAGATTTCCCGTAGGCAGACAGCGCTCATTTAACTCACACTTCTTTCCGATCGGTACTGTCAGACGTATATCGCTTTCCTTTCCACCGTCAACAAACGGTGCATTGATAGTTGTGTGCGATGCCAGCGACATCGGCAGAACCTTTGATGATGATGTGTTGATAAACTTGATGTTCTGCTCCAGTCCGTTGGCTGAAAGTGTAAAGGTATACTCTGCTACAAAGCTTACAGGCAGATACTGGTAAAATTCATCCCGCTCATCATATACATATCTCGTCTTTACCCATGCACAATTGCTGTCTGCATTATGCTCCACAACCTCATGCACCCTCTTGTGAAGAAAACCATGAATGTGATTATTGTAAGGTGCTTTTTCATTTACCGGCAGATGATATACTGCATCTGATGTGCGAAGAACACCGTCTGCAAAACGGTTCGGAAGATACAGCGTCGGCAGTCCCCATACCTCGGCAGACTGCTTTATAGTATCAGCTGAATTGTTTGGATCAAAACGGAAAAATTCGATACCATTGTTGTTGTCATGAAGTCTTATGACGTTTGAGCCGATCTCATAAGCTACCAGCGCTTCATAGCCGCCTGCCTGTAATTTCACACATGGCGTACCGTTGAAATCGATGATCTGAGTTGAATTGGACATAGAGATTCCTCCTTTATTGCAGATTGAATTTTATGGGTAAATAACAAATCAAGCGGTCGATAGGTAGGGGCGTTTGTGTAATTGCCCCGATTCACAGTGATATAACGGCAATTTGCGAACGCTCAACCACCATAAAAGTTTCATACCCAATTTTATTAAAATATAACTGTAGGGGACAGTGTCCCCTACATTAATTTTATCCTGTATTTTTATGTATATCTGTTATGATATCAGTATGGAGCCCTGCCGTACTGATTAGGTGTCGGCTGGCTGGGCTTGCAGAAGAGAACAATAAGATAGATACTAAGACCAAGCAGTCCAAGTAACAGAATCAATGTAAGGATTACACTGCCGCCGGCTGCATTCGCTGCGCCGCTGCTTCCTGAAAAGCCTGCTGTAATAGATGCGCCAAATGCTAAAACTGCTACAAGACCTGTAACAAACGCAAGTACATACTGTACTATCAGAAGAGTACCCTTCTGTCCAATGTCATGGAGACGGCGGAAAGCGAGCGACATACCAGGAAGCAGGAAAGCAAGTGCTACAATGTCGCTTAAAAATGAAGTGTCCAGCCTACTTTCAATTATTCCAACAACAGAATTTACTATAATCTGGAATAAATAAGCATACCAGAATTCACTTCTTGTGGAACGTCCCCTGAAGTTTACATAGTTTTTGAAGAAAAGCTGGATTGCCTCACCGAAGCCAACATACTTTGGTGATAAACCACCGGCTGCCGCACCGCCTGGAAACGGATTAGTGCTGTAGGGCTGACCATAGCCGCTGCTTCCGGGTTTTGACTGTGTGTCCGGCACGAGTGTTGCTCCGCAGTTTGTACAGAACTGAGCGCCGGGGGTGTTTTCTGTGTTGCAATAGTTGCATTTCATAATACTTTCTCCTTATAAAAAATATTTATTACCATATCCGCAGTACAGCGGAATTATAGCCGCAGCAAATTTATAATGATCTTTTATGTGCTGAACAGTTTAAAGAATAGGATACTAAAACCATTCAGCTGCCGCTGATATCAAAAGATCCGCAATCAAACAGGACTGAGCAAAACCTTGCCGGTGCCCCTGTATACGTTTACAAGACCTTCTCCTGAAGCTGCTGAACCTAAAAGCGATTTGGTCGATTTCTCTACAGTAAATTGAAGATCAGCTGACCATGCAACCGCAAAACTGCCGTCAACTTTCAGCTCGTCATTTACAAGCTGTATCTCAATAAGCTCATCCATCGGGACTTTGCTCTCCAGCACAGCGATGCCGTTTCCGGAAAGTGAAAGATTAAACAGTCCTTCACCGCCAAGCATTGCCGAGGAAAGATTTTTTCTTGATACTATATTATGCTTAACTGTACCGTCACAAGCCAGGAACATACCGTCCTCAATAACCATTCCTGTACCCCACTGGCTCACGTCCTGGAAAATAATGAACTTGTAGGTAGGCTCAAAAACGACTACTCCAACTCCGGAATATTCAGGCTTTACAGCTGATTCTTTAGTTACAGCACCCTTGAACATTTTGCCCATGAAGTCCCCGACACCCTTTACACCTGTGGAAATATTGATATTTCCGGCAGTCCACTGCATAGCGCCAGCCTGCATTATAAGGGTATTTTTTCCGTCCATTTCAACAACAAGCTGTCTGCGGTGTACGTTCATTCTGGACATATAGTATTCCTGCTCTGCATTCTGACCTGAAACACTCATATCTCTCATGTATTCCAGAACCTTGAAGTGTCCGGCAGAGCTGACAAATTTTCTGTTTGAATTTTCAAAATTATTAATATACATTTTTCATCACCTTTATTTTAAACAGCAAGAAAAATCTTTGCCGCCTTTCCTGTCATGGGTAAATATTCGGCTGTATCCGGTAAAGCATTAATGTTTAATTGAAATCGCTCTTGAACCGGATAATTAACAAGAAATACATCTCTCATGATCTTTGAGATGAATGATCAATCCATTCGGTTTTCCATGTCAGTATACTCACGCATGGGCGAGATAGCTTTGTAAGCCGGACGGATTATTTTATTGGAATTGATAAGCTCCTCGATACGGTGAGCTGACCAGCCGGCAATACGGGACACGGCAAAGATTGGAGTAAACAACTCATCAGGTATGCCGAGCATTCTGTATACAAAGCCGCTGTAGAAGTCCACATTAGCGCAAACGCCTTTATATATCCTTCTCTCTTCAGCGATAACCTCCGGCGCAAGACGTTCAACCATTGAATACAGCATAAATTCCTCATGGCGGTTTTTTTCAGCAGAAAGCTTCTCAACAAAGCTCTTGAAAACCTTTGCACGGGGATCTGACTGGGAATAAACTGCATGGCCCATGCCATAAATAAGGCCAGTACGGTCAAATGCCTGCTTGTGAAGAAGCTTGCGGAGATAATCCCTTACTTCGTCTTCACTGTTCCAGTCCCTGACATTCTGCTTTATATCGTCAAACATCATTGCGACTTTAATATTTGCACCGCCGTGCTTTGGACCTTTCAGCGAACCAAGAGCCGCTGCGATAGCAGAGTAGGTATCCGTTCCGGAAGATGACACAACATGAACGGTGAAGGTGGAGTTATTGCCTCCGCCATGTTCAGCATGAAGCACAAGAGCAAGATCGAGTATCCTTGCTTCCAGTTCAGTGAACTGCTTATCAGGACGAAGCATATAAAGTAGATTTTCTGCAATTGAAAGCTCCGGCTGAGGATCATGAATGAAGAGACTGCCGCCGAACTGTGAATATCTGTAGGCATGATAGCCGTAAACTGCCAGCACCGGGAACAGAGTTATCAGCTCAATGCACTGGCGCAGAACATTTGGGATAGAAATATCATTAGCATTATTATCGTATGAATAGAGAGTAAGAACGCTCTTAGCAAGTGTATTCATCATATTATCGCTGGGAGCTTTCATAATGACATCTCTGGTGAAGGTAGTGGGCAGCGCACGAAAATCAGCCAGCAGCTTTCTGAACTCTGTAAGATCATTTTCTGAGGGCATATTGCCGAAAAGCAGAAGATAGATAGTTTCCTCAAAGCCGAAACGCTTTTCTTTAATGAAGCCTTCAACTATTTCTTCCACATCAATACCACGATAATAAAGTTTTCCGTCACCGTGATTAGGGTTTCCGTCACCGGTATTCAGCACTTTTATGGTGCTTATATTTGTCAGTCCTGCAACAACACCGTTGCCGTTTATGTCTCGCAGACCACGCTTTACATCATATTGTGAATACAGCTCCGGGTCAATTTTATAACCTTCTATTGATTTTTCTGCCAGTCTGGATATTTCCGGAGTGATCACTGAAAATCTGTAGTCTATTTTGATCGCCGTCCTTTCTTTTAAAAGTTTATATAATTTTTATATATTTTTATTATACTTCATTACGCTAAAATTGTCAAGTATTATTTTAAGCGAGGGG
>CAMNFW010000116.1 GCA_946537565.1 uncultured Ruminococcus sp.
CTTGAGAGTTTCGAGACCGAAGTAGTCATCGATACCTCTGCCGTTGATAGTAACGTTGCCTGAACCGGGATAGATTCTGACTCTTGCAACGGAGTGCTTTCTTCTGCCGGTTCCGTAGTAGTATTTAACTTTTGATTCGTACATTATAAAGCGCCTCCTTAATTATAATTCGTAAGCGATAGGCTTCTGAGCTGCCTGGTTATGCTGAGCGCCCTTATAGGTTCTCAGTCTCTTGATCTGGGCTCTGCCGAGGGAGTTATTGGGGAGCATACCGTTAACAGCGATAGTCATAGCTCTGTCGGACTGATTAGCCATCATATCCTTATAGGAAATGGACTTAAGACCGCCGATCCAGCCTGTGTGCCAGTAGAACTTTTTCTGTTCAAGTTTTTTACCGGTAAGGATAGCCTTATCGCAGTTAATGATGATAACATGGTCGCCGCAGTCTACGTTAGGGGTGTAGGTGGGCTTATGCTTACCTCTGAGGATATGAGCAGCTTTAGCAGCAACACGTCCGAGGGGCTGTCCCTCTGCGTCGAGGATATACCATGTACGGCTTACTTCAGCCGGTTTTGCCAGTGTAGTTGACATAAAGTTTCCTCCTTTTAGATTTTAGAAGTTTAGGTGTAAGAGGTCAGAAACAGGCGGAAGGCCGTCTGTAATTCAATTCTCCTTCACAAGTGACAAAATTAATTATACACAAGAAAGGGGGACTTGTCAAGAGTTTTTTGAGATTTTTTTCAATCTATATTCTGATTTCTCTTTGATTCTCTCTTGTTTTCTCGTTTTCTCTCACTATCTCGTTTGTCATTTCAAATTATCGGCAACGAAATTTCGGAGAGATTCACGTTGAAATATGTTAAAAATCACAAAAGGCAGTGCTGTGAATATGCGCTGGAAAACTTAAAGCTTGAAGAGAAGAAGGATAATACTGTATGATGTTGCTGCTTTTTATAACTATATTGCTTTGATTATATTATATATTTATATAGTATACTCACGGCATCAAACTGTTTAAAACTAAAGCCTGACATTCCGGTATTCATTGCAAAAATTTCAAACTCACAATGGTAAATAAAATGAACTATTCACGATTTATTAATTTATATCAGCGCAAATCACCAATTTGGCGGTTTGTTTCTTGTTGAATATTGCCAAAAGTCTTAAGGATATTTCTACAGCCAAAGTCTATTGAAACTGCACAAAATCTATTGACTTTTTTTTATGTTAGTGATAAAATAATTTATAGACCGAGGGAAATTTCCCCCGGCGAATATGCAGTCTTTTGAGGGAGAGGCTTCATATTCAGCACTTTTTTGAGCGGTGCAATGCACTGTACACTGCTCACACATATTTTAATTCCGGCTTTGATAAGCCGAACATATTCTGGGAGGGTATTATGTTAAAACCAAAATTCATCGGCAAGCGCATTATCAGCGTTTCCGCAGCAGCTTTATGCCTGCTGTCATCACTTAAGGTAGCACCTGTTTCATTCTTCGAGACTGATGCCGCTGACACTCTTACCGCTTTCGAGATCACCGAAGATATGAAGATCGGCTGGAATCTCGGAAACGCTCTGGACGCTACAGTTACTACTAAAGACCCCGAAACCAAGCAGGACGTTTATGTTGACTTTACTTCCGTAAACTCCGAGACCGCATGGGGCAACCCCAAAACTACTAAGGAGCTTATAGACGCTGTAAAGGCTAAGGGCTTCAACACTGTAAGAGTTCCTACCACCTGGTTCCAGCATCTTCTTGATGACGGTACTATCGACCCTGAGTGGATGGCAAGAGTTCATGAGGTCGTTGACTACGCTATCGACAACGGTATGTATGTTATCCTCAATCTCCACCACGAAAACTGGGTAAACAGAGCAGATCTCGGTACTGCTTACGATGATATGCACGGCAAGCTCATAAATCTCTGGACACAGATCAACGCTTCCTTCGGCGACTACGATCAGCACCTTATCTTTGAGTGCATGAACGAGCCAAGAGCTTTAGGTACAAAGCATGAATGGTGGGGACCTGAGCAGAGCGAAGTAGATACTATCAACAAGCTCAATGCTGATTTCGTTAACCTTATCAGAAGCTCAGATTCACCTTATGCAAAGACTCGTCTGCTGATGATCCCCGGCTACTGTGCTGGTTCAGACGTTTCAATGATCTCACTTATCGAGGTTCCGAAGGACGATAACTATGTAGCTGTTTCTATCCACGCTTATGTTCCTTACAACTTCACAATGAACCCGGCGACTGCTCTTGAAGACCGTATGGAATTTGCTCCCTGGTCATCTGAGCTGGCTGCAATACTGGACGGTTTCCGTTCCACATTCCTTGATAAGGATATACCTGTTGTAGTAGGTGAGTTCGGCACCTCCAACTATCAGAACACTCAGGCAAGAATGGACTGGGCAACTCAGTACATTTCCACTGCTAAGAAATACGGTTTCCCCTGCGTGCTGTGGGACAACAACGTTGAGGTCGAGGTAAAGCCTACTGGTGAAGCTCACGGTTACATCAACAGAAGGACCCTTGAATGGTACACAGAGTCAGAGAAGGTAGTTGACACTATGATGTCAGTTATCAACGATGATTCCATTGTATGGGGCAGTGAAAGACATCTCCCGACAGTTACACATCAGGATCTTTCCGAAGGCACTCTCTTCCTGGGCGGACCTATGGAAATTGATGCTTCCAAGTCTGACACATATCAGAACACAACTCCCGGCGGTGACGCTGCAGTTTCATGGGATCAGCTTGAAAACAAAGAGGTTGCTATAAAGTACACTGGTTCTGATCCTGTACTTTGCTTCTCCAATGAAGCTTACGGCAACTGGACTGAGATCAAGCCTTATTCAGTTGATTCAGAAAATGGCATAGCATATTTCCTTATGTCAAGCGTACCTGATGCATGGGGTGAAGATCCTGCTTCTATTGCTCATATGCAGGCTAAGACTCTTAAGGTAACAAACATTGAAGGCATATACATTCTTAATGCACCTGAGGGCAATATTGAAGAACCAGAGGCAACTTCAAAGATCTATAAGATAAATGTAACAGATATTGACAGAGCGAAGAGCCTGGCAGTTACACTTGAAGGCACACCAGAAACGAAGCTCAACGGCTGTGTTGGCTATGTTGTTGGCGAAGACTGGAATCAGATCGAGTGGAAGGCTTCAACAGATGCAGACGGAAAGATCGTTGTAACAACACCTCTTGAAGAAATTCCTGCTGATGTTGAGAGAGTTGAGTTCCAGATCTGGTCTAACTTCAAGGAAGTTGACATGACCTCTTATGAATTCACAGACGGCGCTCAGGAAACAACTACCACCTCTGAAACTGAGCCTGCTAAGCAGCTTGGCGATGCTAATCTTGACGGCAGGGTAACAGTAGCTGATTCAATTGCAATTCTCCAGCACATTGCGCTCCAGAATAAGTATGGTCTCACAGGTGATGCTTTGAACAACGCTGACATTTTCATGAGAGGCGATGGTGTTACAGCAAAGGACGCACTTATTATTCAGCAGATCGACGCTGGCATTTACACTATTGATCAGCTCCCGATCATGTCTGACGTTCAGTAATATCCGTAATAATAACAAAAACCCGGAAGTAGAATCTTCCGGGTTTTTTTGGCTCACGATGTCGCTTGCTAAAGCTCGCTCACTCTTTCCGTGATTTGTAACATTTCAATCGCATACAGCACTTTTTTGGCTCACGTTGCCGCTCGTTTTTTTAACTCACGTTGACGCTCGTAAACTCGCTCACTCTTATCGTGATTCGTTACATACCAATCGCATACAGCACCAATGCGGCTCGGTCACTTTGTGGTGCAACTTGTTCTGTAATTCGATTTTGTGTCATGTTACTATTTTGGCAGCGGAGATTCAGTTTCAGCTTACTTTTTGCTGTTAGTTTTAGCCATAAACTTTTCACTGTAAACAAGAAAGCGTTTATGTTCACCGCCGCCGATCTCACCGGCTTCATCGTATGCCATGACGTTGAAGCAGAATTCTCTGCCGTTCACTGCGGTAAGTTCAGCGGAGGCTGCAACTCTCATACCTTTAGGTGTAGCTGAAATATGCTTAACATTCATTTCAGTTCCGACAGTTGTTTCGCCGTCGTCAAGGTACTGGGCGAGGCAATTGCAGGCAGCCTTTTCCATTAATGCTATCATTGCTGGTGTTGCGAACACTTCCAGCGAGCCGCTTCCCACGTTTACTGCAAGCTCAGATGATGTAACCGTAAGCTCTGCGGTTCCTTTAATACCTGTAGTTATTTCTTTCATGCTTAGCTCCTTCAATTACTGGTTGTTAATAGAACTTCCTCTGGTATCGGGCAGGGTGACATTACATCGCCGATAACTCTGTCATAGGTCAGCATATCCAGATCCTCATTATCTGGTATTGAGCTGTCATAATCCGATGAATAAACAGGTGTTGTCTTCATAAAATCGAGCATGGTTTCAATAAACGCATCATGCGGTGCATCAATGATATTTATCAGAACATAGGGCATATAGAAGAAGGACACGCTTTCTTCCGGCACGCATGAATAATCGGCATTATAATTACTCCAGAGGAAATATTTCTGCTCATAGAGTATGCTGCAATTTTCGCCGGTGAGGTTCAGCTTATTATAAACGCTGGTCTCGCCTCTGAGTGAGGGGAAATGATCGCCCACGAAGAACACAAGAGTCGGCTCGTCGATTTTTTCGAGAGCTTCTAAGAAAGCCTTAAGACCCTGGTTGCTGTGCTGGATCCAGTCGAGATAATTACCGAATTCATCAGTTGGGTCAGCGCCCTGGTTGTAGGGCTGGTGGTTCTGCATAGTAGTGGTATGTATATAAATAGGATCGTCAGTAGTTTCGACAAGCTGCAGCAGCTGATTATAGACTGTGCTGTCATCAACATAAGTTCCGTAATGTTCGATCGGAACGGTAAAATCTGTTACGCCTTCAATGTCATCATGGAACAGCATTTTATCGAAGCCGAACTCGCCGTAGATTCTTGATCTGCTGTAGAAAGAGCTTTGGAACGGGTGAACATAGGCAGTGCTGTAACCCCAGGACTTATAATACTGAGCGAGGGCAGGCTGTTCACGCTGAGCGAGATCTCTCTGAGGCATATTCGGGGTATTAAGACCTCTTACGGGCAAACCGAAGAGCAGTTCAAATTCTGAGCGGACAGTCCAGCTTGCATAGGTTGGACTGATTGCAGTTCCGCCGTATCCTTGTGAGCGGGCGTTATCAAACTCAGCATAAACAGCGGGGTCGATATCGAGCTGATCGAACACACGAAAATCGGCGTAGGATTCGCTCATAATGACCAATACATTTGGTTTTTTTCCGCCGTTGAAGTCTTCTGATCTATCGACTTTATGGTCAATGATATCATCTACATGGTCTTCGTCGTAATTTTCCGGTTTAACGAGGCGGTTAGCGAAATCCTCTGATGCAGTCTGGACAAAGAAAGCGAGGAAGCTGTTGCTGTTGAATTTTTCATTGAGCAGAAAAGCGTTGGAAGCGGCGGTTGTATCGAGTTTAAAGAACTTATAAATAGGGTTATAGAATGACGGGAACACGATAAGTCCGAGGCAGGTCATAGCGCACGCAACAGCAGCAATAGTTCTTTTGATTGGGATATTGCGTTTAAGTTTTGGGTTGAGGTGGAAGATAAGGGCACAGAAGAGGATGACTATCAGGCAATAGATAATAAGCCGTGGTGTAATTTTGACATAGGCGAAGGATTTCAGTGCCTTTACATTTTTGACCAGTCTCATATCGGACAATATCAGGTGGTTGCCGTTAGTGCCGTACTTAAACAATTCTGTTATACTCAGAGCCATATAGGTAAAGCTTTGAGTTAAGACGGCAGCCCAGCCTTTACGAAGCAGGGCGAGCAGAAACACGAACACAACTCCGGCGAGCAGAAAGTCGAACATCATAACGGTTGGACGTTCAGCGAAGAAGTTAAAGAAAGCGCTGACACTTTTGAACTGATTTATTTCCGCCATACTGCAAATAAAAAACGGAAAGAAAATCAGCAGACCCAAGTTGAGCCATTTAAACCGTTCGGAGTTCTCCTCTCTTTTTTCGTTATATTTTTTTATCCATTCAATTTTTTTATGTTTGTCACTACTTGCAGAGTTATCATCAGTATTTTTTAATTTTTCTTTAGCATCATCAATGATTTTTTTAGCTTCTGTCTCTGTCATTTTTTTGCTCCTTTCGCTGGAAAGAACCATAATTACAGCCTATCTGCACACAGTTCCTACCTATACTATATCATAGAATTTCTTTTTATTCAAGTGAAATAAATTGATTATCATCATCTTATCACGAATTTCGTCGCTTTAGTAATAGTACACTGAAATCCCCCCCCAATTTTGTGTATTTTTAACTCACGTTTTTTTGGCTCACGTTGCCGCTCGTAAACTCGCTCACTCTTTTTGTAATTAGTTACATTTCAATCGCATACAGCACTAATCCGGCTCGGTCACTTTGTGGTGCAACTTGTTCTGTAATTCGGTTTTGGTTCAGCTTACTTTTTTAACTCACGATGTCGCTTGCTAACGCTCGCTCACTCCTTTAGTGATTTGTAACTTGTCTATCGCATACAGCACTAATCCGGCTCGGTCACTTTATGGTGCAACTTGTTCTGTAA
>CAMNFW010000117.1 GCA_946537565.1 uncultured Ruminococcus sp.
GTTACGGCTACAATCCGGGCGAGGGAATATATACAGATATGAATGCGATTCGCCGTGATGACGATACGGACAACACACACTCTATTTTTGTAGATCAGTGGGACTGGGAGAAGGTCATAACCCGTGAGCAGCGAAATATAGACTTTCTTAAGGATGCAGTAAGGTCAGTAGTAAAGGCAGTGGCATACACCAAGCGCAAGGTAAGTCTGCGTTATCCTCAGATAGCCGGACATATCTGTGACGAGCCGTATTACATCACAACACAGGAGCTGGAGGATATGTATCCGGATAAGCCGTCGCACGAGCGTGAAAGGCTTATTACCAGGGAGCATAAAACGGTATTTCTGATGCAGATAGGCGGAAAGCTTGCCAGCGGACAGAAGCATGACGGCAGAGCGCCTGACTATGATGACTGGACACTGAACGGAGACATTCTTGTGTGGGACGAGGTACTCAACGATTCACTGGAGATATCCTCAATGGGTATTCGTGTTGACGAGAACTCACTCAAGTCACAGCTGGCGGAGTGCGGAGCAGAGGACAGAATGCAGTATGATTATCACAAGATGATCGCAGACGGAACATTACCGCTGACCATCGGCGGAGGAATCGGACAGTCCAGACTTTGTATGCTGCTTCTGAACAAGGCGCATATCGGAGAAGTACAGTCCAGCATCTGGCCGGCAGATATGATAGAGAAATGTGCAGAAAGCGGAATCACACTGCTTTAAAGCATGGGAATGCAGATTGAACTGCAATGGATAAAAAATTCTGAATAAATAGAAAAGAACGCTGAAAGACCGGCGTTCTTTTTTTATCGGCACAAATAAATTCAAAGAATTATATTGACATCAGATTAAAAAGTTAGTATAATAAAGATATAATTATTTCATTCATATTTTATTGCGCAGCAGTTATGCTATTGCCGAAAAAAATCAGAAAAGGAGTTGTAAAAATGAAACTGAAAAAAATGATCGCTCTCACCCTCAGTGCAATGCTGACCCTCTCACCGGCATACGCACAGGGTTTGTCAGCAGAGGCAGCTGACAAGGAAGTAATCTTCACTGACTTTGACACATCGGTGAACGATGGCGAAGTTATCAGAGGAGTTGATATATCCTCTATAATTGCCATAGAAAATGCAGGGGTAGTATTTCGTGACAAGAATGGAGCTGAGCAGGATATATTCCGTACACTTGCAGAAAATGGAGTGAACTATATCCGTGTAAGAGTGTGGAACGACCCTTATGACAGCGAAGGCAACAGCTATGGCGGAGGCAACAATGATGTTTACACGGCTGGTCTTATAGGTAAGCGAGCAGCTGAATACAACATGAAGCTGCTGGTGGATATACAGTATTCAGATTTCTGGGCTGATCCGGAAAAGCAGACCCGTCCGAAATACTGGAGCAGCCACGATCACGAAACCTTGAAAACAGAAATATACAAGTGGACTAACTGGGTGCTGACCTCAGTCACAGAAGCTGGCGGAGACATAGGAATGGTGCAGGTCGGCAACGAGACAAATGCACATTTTCTTGATGAAACAGATATGTACAGCATATGTGATCTGTTTGCCAGCGGAGACAAAGCGGTCAGGGATTTTGATGAAGATATACTGATAGCGCATCATTTTGCGGATCCGTCCACGGGTTATTATTCATGGTATGCAAAGGTGATGAACGAGTGCAGTTTAGACTATGATATTTTTGCGACCTCGTATTATCCTTACTGGCACGGCACGACAGAGAATCTGACAAGCGTGCTTAAGAGTATAGGAGACACCTATGGGAAATATGTCATGGTAGCGGAGACAGCCTATCCATACACCAGTGATGACGGTGACACATTTGGAAATGTAGTATCAGAGTATTCAGCTGATGCAGTTTTCAGATATGACATTTCAGCCGAAGGTCAGGCAGAGTGTATAACAGATGTATTTCAGGCTGTAGCGAACTGCGGAAAATGGGGAATAGGAGCGTTTTACTGGGAACCGGCATGGCTGGGAGTATACAACATATCATGGAATGAGCAGAAGGATCTATGGCAGAAGCATGGTTCAGGCTGGGCAACTGACAGTGCAGCGGAGTTTGACAGTTCTGTGACAGGAGTTGGGGGTTCATCGTATGACAATCAGGCGCTTTTCAGTTTTAACGGTACACCGTTGAAATCGCTGTCAGTGTTCAATAATATATATCCCAGGAAAGAAAGAGACCTTCCTGAAAGCGGTGAAGTGATCGAGGAAGGACTGTACCGTATAAAGAACGTATCCAGCGGAAAATATCTGGCAGTTGAAGACAGAAGGGGAAGTATAGGCGGAAATGTGGTGCAGCTTGCAGCGGACGGCGCCTCAGAATACAACAGCTGGTATATACGGTCTGCCGGAGACGGATACTATTATCTTTATTCAGCGCTTGACAACGGGAACAAGTATATGCTTGATCTTAGTGACGGAAGACCTGACAACAAGACGAATATTGGAATTTTCACCAACACAGATTCCGATGCACAGAAGTTCAAGTTCATAAAAAATGGAAACGGCTATGTGATAGCAACCAAGATTACTGAAGATAAAAGCGCAGTAGAAATAGAAAATGCTGACGGAAAGGACGGAGCAAATGCCCAGCAGTTCAGCAGAAACGGAAATGATTGTCAGACATGGGTGCTTGAACCAGTAGAGAGGTTTATAATCCGTGGAGATCTTAACGATGACAGCTGTGTAAATATATTTGACCATATAATTCTGCGTCAGTGTCTGGCTGAGCAGAGAAATCCTGATGCCGGAGATATGAATGTTGACGGAAAGGTCACAGTAGCTGATCTTGTAAGTCTCAGCAGCAGGCTTCTGGGAAAAAAGATATAAACGAAAAAAGGCAGTCCAATGAAGGGCTGCCTTAGTTTAATTATCAGAGTGAGCTATGGAAGGTACGGGAGATAACATCGTCCTGCTGTTCTTTAGTGAGCTTAACGAAGTTTACAGCATAGCCGGAAACTCTCACAGTAAGCTGGGGATATTTTTCCGGATGAGCCTGAGCGTCCAGAAGAGTTTCACGGGTAAAGACATTTACATTGAGGTGGTGACCGCCTTTTTCGACATATCCGTCAATGAGTTCGATAAGGTTTTCGATCTGTTTCTGATTATCCATAAACAATTCCTCCTTGATTTATTTATTTTAAGCGGATAAAATAATGCAATAGCTTAGTCCTCATCTGAATCAACGGCATTTTCGGTAGGCTGACAGCAAGCGCCTTTACTGCCGGAGCAGTTGGTGCTTTTAACAGTTTCGATGCGAATGCCATTGCCGTCGGAATTGGACGAAATATTAACATGACCGCTGCCCTGAGCGAAGAGCTGATCAATAAGCTCAGCCAGCTCCTCAGGGGATCGATCTTTATTGGTGATGATATCAGTCATTATCTTCCTCCTGAAGCTTATCCAGGTCGATATCGCCGACGAAGACCTGCATATCCTTTCCGAGAGCATCAGGGACTATGGAGAAGGTATTGGAGATACCGTCCTGAGCGTGGCGGAACGGGAGCTTTGCGACAGAAGAGAGAGAAGCAGCAGCGCCGTGAGTATCTCTGCCGTGCATAGGATTAGCGCCGGGAGCGAGGGGAACGCCTTGTTTTCTGCCGTCGGGGGTATTACCGGTTTTCTTGCCGTAAACAACGTTTGAGGTGATAGTGAGGATAGACATAGTTGGAACACTGTCACGGTAGGTGTGATGTTTTCTGATCATATCCATGAAAGTACGAACGACCTTGACAGCGAGGGAATCCACACGGTCGTCATTATTTCCGTACTTAGGATAATCGCCTTCGACTTCATAATCGACGATGACATTTTTAGCGATATCGACCACATTGCCAGCCTTGTCCTTAATTTCGATATCCTTGCGGACGGGTTTTACCTTAGCATATTTTATAGCAGAAAGGGAGTCAGCGACAACGGACAGACCGGCGATACCGGTAGCGAAATAGCGTTTAACATCTCTGTCATGGAGAGCCATTTGCAGTCTTTCGTAGCTGTACTTATCGTGCATATAATGGATAACGTTGAGGGTATTGACATATAAGCCAGCCAGCCATTCCATCATATCCAGGTACTTGTCCCAGACATCGTTAAAGTCGAGGTATTCGGAATCAACGGGTCTGTATTTCGGACCGACCTGAATGCCGAGTCTTTCGTCAACACCGCCGTTGATAGCATAGAGCAGGCATTTAGCGAGGTTAGCTCTTGCACCGAAGAACTGCATTTCCTTTCCCACTCTCATAGAAGAAACGCAGCAGGCGATAGCGTAGTCATCGCCGTGAACGACTCTCATGAGGTCATCATTTTCGTACTGTATAGAAGAGGTGTTGATAGAAATTTTAGCGCAGTAAGCCTTAAAGTTTTTAGGCAGCTTAACTGACCACAGAACGGTCATATTAGGTTCAGGAGCGGTACCGAGGTTTTCCAAGGTATGGAGATAGCGGAAGCTGTTTTTAGTGACCATATGATGACCGTCAACATCGACACCGCCGATAGATTCAGTGATCCAGGTAGGGTCGCCGGAGAAGAGTGAGTTATACTCAGGGGTTCTTGCGAATTTTACGATACGCAGTTTCATGATGAAGTGGTCGATAAGTTCCTGAGCCTGTTCTTCTGTGAGGATACCTCTGTCGAGGTCACGCTGGATATAGATATCGAGGAAAGTAGAGGTTCTGCCGAGGGACATAGCAGCGCCGTTCTGTTCTTTAACGGCAGCGAGGTAGCCGAAGTAGAGCCACTGAACAGCTTCTTTAGCGGTAGCAGCGGGTTTAGAGATATCGAAGCCATAAATCTCGCCGAGTTTTTTCAGTTCCTGGAGGGCACGGACCTGTTCGGAAAGCTCTTCACGCAGACGGATATTTTTGGAGGTCATACGGACGAGGGAGGTATCTATCTGATGTTTTTTATCGGCGATCAGGATATCAATACCGTAGAGAGCTACACGCCTGTAGTCGCCGATAATTCTGCCTCTTCCGTAAGCGTCCGGGAGACCGGTGAGGATAGCGGAATGGCGGGCGAGTCTCATTTCAGGGGTATAGGCATCGAAAACGCCCTGGTTATGGGTTTTTCTGTATTTAGTGAAGATCTCGACAACAGATGGATCCACCTCATAGCCATATTCTTTGCAGGCTTGCTGAGCCATTCTGATACCGCCAAAGGGCTGGAGGGCACGTTTGAAGGGCTTATCGGTCTGGAGACCGACGATTTGTTCGAGGTCTTTATTGAGATAGCCTGCACCGTGGGAGGTGATAGTAGAGATAATTTTTGTGTCCATATCGAGGACACCGCCGGCTTCACGTTCCTGACGGGTCAGCTCCATGATCTGAGCCCAGAGCTTTTTAGTGGCATCAGTAGGACCGCAGAGGAAGCTTTCGTCGCCTTCATAGGGAGTATAATTTTTCTTGATAAAGTCACGGACATTAACAGAGGTATTGCTCCAGCGGCCTTCAGTGAATCCATCCCACTCTTTTGGATATTCATTTAACATTTGCAGCATAGATAATCAGGTCTCCTTTTATAAAGACCGGTATTCCGGCAAAAACCGCCTGAAAACCTGATCTTAAGATATTGTTGCAGCGAGTGTGAAAACCAGCACTGCTGTTCCTGTTTATATCATAACACATTGTTGAACTTTTGTCAATCTTTTTTTTGACAAGACGTTGCTGTCGGCTAACTATAAACTGAAAAAGCTGTGACATAGAAACGGTAACGGAAGCTTGAATAATCGGGAGGATTGTGATATAATCAAATAAAAAAAGAACGAGGGGTGAAGCTAAGTGGAGCTGAGCAAAAATATTTACAGTATTGGCAGGGTCGTAGTTGATAAGAGCTTTCACACCCAAAGTGCCAGCGAAGCATTTTTCAGTTATTTTGGAAATGACGTAATATATTCGATCCGGCGGACGATACTGGACGAAGATTTCAGCCGGCTGTCAGAATGTATAGAGAGGGTGCAGGAGGGAGAGAATCTCAGCACAGTAATAAGAATGAAGGGCATTAATGGCGAGCTGCGGTGGGTATTAGCGGCAGTGAGCATGATCAGCAAGGGGAAGGAAAGTGAACTATACAGCATAGATCTGAGTGATGTGCTGTCGTTAAAGGCGCTGGCATACAGCAGCAAGGCAGCGGTCAATGGTTACAGGCAGATACTGAGCCTTGTAAGTGATCTGGGATTTGAATATGATTTCAGGACGAAGAGGATAAAGATATTCATGTTTGACCCATGCCGGGATATAGTATTAAATGACGAGCTTCTGGAGGAGTGGCAGAGGAATGCGATAGAAGAGGGGTATGTACTGTCGAGGTATGTAGATGTATTCAACACACTTTGCCGGGACATAAAAAACGGGGTATACAGATTTGACCATGAGCTGGAGACCTCGGTGCTTACCCAGGGAAAGGCGAAGGAGATATGTCTATTCCGTGGGATAACCGTATATGAAGACCCGAAGACCCGCCGGACAAGCGGTATCATATCAGTAGTCAGCAGCCGTCAGCGGTCGAAGGACATCAATCTTGCGATTGAAGCGAACCGGGATTCGCTGTCCGGCTTGCTTAATAAAAACACGGTAACTTCAATAGCCACAGAGC
>CAMNFW010000118.1 GCA_946537565.1 uncultured Ruminococcus sp.
AGATCCGTGAGGTCATCGGTCAGGGCGGTAAGGTTATCCAGAAGATCTCCGCTGATTGTGATGTTAAGATCGACATCAGCGAGGACGGCAGCGTTTTCATCAGCGGTATCAACGGTGAAAATGCTAAGAAGGCTCTTCAGATCGTTGAAACTATCGCTTTCGGACCTGAGGTTGGCGCTCTTTATCGTGGTAAGGTTGTCAGACTTATGGACTTCGGCGCATTTGTCGAGATCGTTCCAGGTGTGGACGGACTCGTTCATATCTCTAAGCTGGATAAGCAGAGAGTTGAAAAGGTTGAGGACGTTGTTTCTATCGGCGATGAGATCATCGTTAAGGTTACTGAGATCGACCGTCAGGGCAGAATCAATCTCTCACGCAAAGATGCTCTCGCTGAAATCGAAGCTAAAAAGAAAAACAGCTGATAATAGTTTTATCCCCTGTCTTAAAATGGCAGCTCTGATATAGAAGTTTAGTCATAGTATCTCTGATTCAAGATCAGTGTACTATGACTTTTCTATTTATAACGCTTATATGCTGAAATATGATTGTTGCTGCAAAAATATCGGTAAGTTGATTCAAAATTCAATATCGACCCAAGCTGTGTGAGTGAACTGCCGCTCCGCAGCTTTTTTCATTTCCCCCATAAACGACCTATGCCTCCTGACTTAAGCTCCAACAAAATAGCTCAGAACACAGTATCTCAAAAAAATATAAAAAAATTTCAAGAAAGGGGTTGACAAATTGAAATTAAAGTGATAATATATAAGTGTAATAACTGTATTACTAATCATAGTACACTCATTACAGCTTTAATCGAAAGGAGTTGCTTTATGTTTTCTATTGACCTTACCAGCAGAGTTCCGATCTATGAGCAGATCTATGACAAGATCATTGACCTGATCCTCAATGAAACGCTGAACGAAAACGACCAGCTCCCCAGTGTGAGAAGTCTCGCTAAATCCACCGGTGTCAATCCAAATACGGTGGCGAAAGCTTATCAGGAGCTTGAACGAAACGGCATTATCTATTCCGTCCCAGGAAGAGGCAGCTTTATCGCAAAGCCTGACAGTACAATTTTCAGAAACACTATTCTGTCAGAGTTCGATAATACCGTTCATGAGGCTTTTGAGAGAAATATTACTCCGGTGGAGCTTAAGAAGCGAATTGATGATATCTATACCAGAAAGGAGACCTTAAAATGATCGAGCTGAAAAACACAGTAAAAAAATTCGATAATTATTCAGCACTTGACGGTGTTGATATTAAGATCGAAACCGGTACAGCTTTTGGACTTTTAGGTTCTAACGGAGCAGGTAAATCTACCATTCTCAGGCTTTTGTCTGGAATTTATTCACCAGACGGCGGAGAGGTTCTGATCGACGGACAGCCTGCTTTCGACAACACTGCCAACAAACAAAGAGTTTTCTTTATTAACGATGAAACAGTACAGTTCGGAAGCTATACCCTCAAACGTCTTAAGGATTATTACAAGGGTTATTATCCGAATTTTTCAGAGAAGGATTTCGAGAGCCTGAGAAAAAAAGTCAATCTTCCCCTCGATAAAAAAATTACCACTTTTTCAAAAGGTATGAAGCGTCAGGCAATTGTAATAATAGGTCTCGCCTGCCATACAGATTACCTTCTTCTTGATGAAGCGTTTGACGGACTTGACCCCACTATGCGTATCATTGTAAAGAAAATGATTGTAGATGCTATGTTGGACCGTAATCTGACTACTGTTATCTCCTCTCATAATCTCAAGGAGATAAATGAGATCTGTGATACCGCAGCTCTCATTCATGAGGGAAAAGTTGTTTTCTCACGGGATATCGACAGCGTAAAAAGCAATATCCACAAGGTTCAGGTCGTATTCCCTAAAAACGAGGACGGCTCATCCAGTGAACATTCAAAAGAAGATCTCGAAAAGGCAGGTTTGGATATCCTCCATTTCGAGCGTTCACAAAGCATTTACTATATAATTTCAAAGGGCGATGAGGAAACTATCCGTACTGCTTTTGCCCCAATGAGACCGATGCTTCTGGAGATTATCCCTCTTACTCTTGAAGAGATTTTTATTTATGAACTGGAGGTGCTTGGCTATGACAGCAGCAACATCAACGAAGAATAAGAGCTTTTTTGGTACAAGATTTTTCGGAAGCATATTGGAAAGCAAAAAGCTCCTCATAGTACACTGTATACTATCACTGCTTGGTCTTCCGGTTATGGCGATTCTTGTACTTGTTTCACAGTATGAGCTTAAGCATAATAATATAAATATTGACTATGATTCATTCTTTGCTATATCCTTTGTCGCACTTATCATTAGTCTTGGAATGGGATTCCTGATAGCGCTTTTCCATTTCAATTATCTCTACAAAAAAACACTGACGGATATGAACTATTCACTTCCGCTGAATACAAAAGAGCGCTTCTTTGCAGATTATTTATCAGGTCTTGCTGCTTATATGATCCCTGTTATGTGTTCCGCTCTTATCGCTCTGATAATTCTGATTTGCGGAAATGCAGCTGACCATTTACTGGAAAATACGATTATATGGGTTTTGATAAAAGCCGGTGTTATCGTTCTTCTCGCAATGGTGATGTTTTATACCCTGTCAGTAATTGGCATATGCTTTGCCGGAAGCACTTTCGAGGCAATATTCAGTATCTTTGCGGTAAATCTCCTGATACCTGGAGTTGTCGCTTGTTTCTGGATAATGATCTGCTCTGAAAATGCCTTTGGTATTGACGAAGAAAGCATTATCTACAGCACTGTTTTCAATGGCACAAGTCCGGCTGGAGCTGTAGCATTTTTCGGACTCTTTATGGAAAGATCTTTCAGATTTCAATACGATATCGTATGGGATTCAGTATATATTGATCACAGCTATATCCGCTGGCTTATTACTGCGATCATCATTATTGCTGTATATATCTTCGCTGCATTTATGCTCTATAAGCACAGAAAAGCAGAGGATGTATCTAAACCCTATGTCTACAAAAGCTTCTATTATATTATGATGACCTGTGCAGTTTTCTGCGTACTTTCATTATTTGTAAAAGACGATCTGTTTGCAGGCATTATAATCTGTGCAATATGCTGGTTCATCATGGACGTTATCACAAGAAGAGGCTTCAAACAGCTGTGGAAAGGTGCATTAGGTTTTGCAGCTGCTGTAGCTTTCGTTATTGTTACAAGCGGAATATGTGAATCTACAGAAGGCTTCGGAATTGCCAAGCGTGTACCCAATCCAACGGTTGTCGAAGGTGTAGAGCTGAATATGCCAATGAATTATTCTGCACAAGTTTATTTCAGGGACAGAGATGTGATAAATGCCGCTATCAAGCTCAATAAGGATATCGTTGACAGAGCTTATGATGACGATCTTATGAGTAAATATGAAATACTGAATAGTAATAACAGTGAAAATTACTTCTATGATCATATGAACATTAACATCACCTATTACAAGACCAGCGGTTCTGCATCTATAAGAGATTACATGACTACTACTGATATTGCCGGTGAGCTTATGGAAGCGATATTCCTTTCTGATGAATATGCAGAATCTTTGAGTAAACAGCTGGAATTGATGATATATAATTCCAATTCAAATGGCACATATTATTCAAGTCTTTCAGATGCAAGAAAAATATCTAAGAACTGCAATGTTTATTTATATGATATGACACAGCACAGCACTACCATCAGAATGCAGCCTTCTGAGGTTCAGGAGCTTTGCAGGTCTATGATGAATGATATGAAGAACATGACTGCTGAAAAACTTGAAAACAGTAAGATAGTTGTTAAGTTTATGGGCGATATTCCGATTCTTGACTGCTATCAGGAAACATTATCCTACCTCGCAGAAAAAGGTTTCAACCGTGAAAAGTTTGAAGATGAGTTCTACGCTGATAACACTATTTCTATTTTCTCACCGCCTGTATATTATTCAAGAGTTCAGCAGTTCTACAACCAGGACTTTGAACGTAACAGTATCCAGAAAATAAACAATATCTCCTATGTATCTACATTCTATGCTATGTATGATATTTATGACTACGGCTATGCTAATACAACCGGCAGCAAAACTGTCAGAATTAACAGCGCTGCTCTCCAGCTGATGAAAAACGCTTCTGTTGTTCTGAAAAATGAAAAGCCTCTGGCTGTTATCCTGGATAACGAAGGCAGTGTATTCTTGATAAAGGATACTCCCGAAAACCAGGCTTTGCTGAAAGAAGCTACACAAAATAAAGAATAAAAGAAAGTGAAAAGGACGTTTGTTAAAAGCGTCCTTTTTTTGTGCTGCAAAACTGACCTTTACTTCTTCGGCTCAGATTTCGTACAAATTCAAGGGCAAATATTTGACCAAGCAATGAACTTTGTATATACTCTTCAACACTTAGCCTTGATATCTGTCGCTATTTTATATGAAATTTTATGCCGCTTATTTTTTTCGCAAATATCTTGAAATCCACCGTGATGTGTGTTATAATAATATCAGAAGTTTGCTATAGCTAACGCTCTTGTTCTGATAAACTTATTATAGTTTATTAGTTCCTGTTTTATTAATTATTTTTTAGGAGGTCATATTGTGAAACTGAAATTCGGTGATATTCAAGAAACTGCCCTTATTCCCCTGGCTATCAAAGCAAGTGAATCTTCTCGCCCTAACCCAAGAATAAAGGATCTGAAAGCAAAGGAGATTATTGATACCCTCGGTGTCGATGTCAGCAAGTATGACCCGTTCCTGTCCCATGAAGGCGTTGTTGCCCGTACAATAATGTTTCGGAATGCCCTTATCAAATTGCTTAAACATTATCCTGACGCTCTTTGCATCAACCTCGGCTGCGGCTTTGATGACAAATTCTCACAGGTCGATAATGGCAAACTGCTATGGTTCGATGTTGATCTGCCCGATCAGATCGCTGTCCGGCGCAAGGTTTATCAGGACAGAGATCGCTGCACTATGCTCGAAGGAAGCGCTCTCGAATCTGATTGGACTAATGCTCTTCCTAATGCGGATATCCATATCGTCATCATGGAGGGCGTTCTCGAATATTTCTCAAAAGAACAAGTCAAAACCTGCCTAAATATGCTCTGCAACAGCTTTAAACATGGATTCCTGCTCGCTGAACTCCACTCGCCGTTTCTTGAAAAACACAGCAAACATCACGATGCTGTAAAACATACTAACGCTACATTCGGTTGGGGTACAAAGTCCGGTTCGGAATACATTCCGCTGGAACCCCGTTTGCGCCTTGTCTCAGAAACCAGCTACAACGAGGAAATGAAAAAATATTCCCTCCGTGGTAAGCTGTTTGCAATCATCGGAAAAAATATGAACAACCGCCTTGCGATTTTTAAATGGTGAGATCCGAGGTTATAATGCTGATATTGCAGCTCGTTTTATACTGCCTGCTGTTTACCGCTATGGTAAGATTTTCCGTCAGGGGCGGTGCGGTCAATGGTCTGTTTTTTTACCCGAAACCAGTTCAGGAACGTGCTTTTGCTATCGGTCTGATCAGCAGGGATACTGTTAAACTTAAACGTAAACGATTTATGACAGCTTTTTATATCGTCATGCTTATCGCTCTTTTGCTGATAATCGTCCTCTGGAATAAGATCAGTTCCTTTAAATCTGCCTATTTTCAGGCTCTTCTATTCCTTGAAGTCATGAATTTATTTGACGGCATCGTTATCGACAAGCTGTGGGTAGGTCACAGTAAATTCTGGGTATTGAACGGTACAGAGGATATCCCTTTCGTCCAGACATGGGAGCAGGTATTGAAAAACGTTCATTGCTCGCTGTGATATGGTTTGCAGGAGCAGCTCTTGTCGCTGGAATCGTCGTTCTTATTGCAAATTTGAAATAATTTATTTTGAAAGGTGCTTATGTTATGAAGCGTGTCAGATATCTATCTGAGGAAATGATCCAAAAAGTCGCCGCTCAGATCGGTGAGGCCTTCTGGGATTATCCGTATGCTGACGGTGAGGGCGGTCTTAAAGCTATTATACCGTCTAAACAGGCTATGTGCGATTATATGCGATCTTTCGTGGTCGCTGGACTTGAAAACAAATCCTTATACTCCACCAACGGCGGCGAGGGCTTTATTATGCTTTCTTCGTCAGATGACAAACACCCGAATTTAAGTAGTACCTTGAAAATGGCAAAATCTATGAAATCCGCTCTCGGCGGCTGGGGAAATCTTTCTGCATTTCTGAAAGCTGCTAATGCCGGCGGTCAGCCTCTGGAATTATGCTTGAAGCGTAAGAAAATACCCTTCGTTAAGGTCGAAATGCTCATTGTTAAAAAAGAATTCCAGGGACAAGGTTATATGCGCAAGCTTTTGAATTTTGCCTATGCTATGGCTGATAAGAAAAACGCTGTCGTCATTCTTGATACCGATGCCAAATCAAAATGTGACCGCTATATCCATCTCGGTATGAAGCTCGTCCGGACTCGCTCAGCTTCCGGCTTCCCAATCTATGACCTGCTCCGGAATGCTCCCGTCATCACTAAAAAAACTGTTTGCCTGCCTGATTCTCACCCCCTTCAGCCTGCTGCTGTTATAGGTACTAACTC
>CAMNFW010000119.1 GCA_946537565.1 uncultured Ruminococcus sp.
GTGACATACTTTGTCTTATGCCTTTATCTTTGAGCATTTTCTGGTACTGTTCGGTCTTTTTTTCGGACAGACCTGCATCAAGGAGATTTTCCTTAAAGCAGGCATTTTTATCAGCAGCATTTGCCATAACGTCACCTCCGTGTTCTGTAATTACAATATCACAAAGGATTTAAAATGTAAAAAATCTATTAGTAATAATCTGCGATTCTTGACAGGAATTACAAAACGGGTTATAATAAAGCAGGAGGTGTATTATGGAAATAAGAGTATTACGCTATTTTCTGGCAATTGCAAGGGAAGAGAACATGACAAAGGCAGCTCAGCGGCTTCATATCTCACAGCCTTCGCTTTCAAAGGAGATCAAGAAGCTGGAAGAAGAGCTGGGGCATGAGCTTTTTATACGGACTAATAAAAGTATGCACCTGAATGATGAAGGAATGCTTCTGCGGAAACGTGCAGAGGATATAATCGCAATGGTGGACAAAACTGCGGAGGAATTCGGACAGCTTGACAATATCATCGGCGGAGAAATAAGGATAGGCTGTGCGGAAAGTCACCTGATAAAATATCTTGCCCGGAGCATTAAAGCTTTCAAGGAGCAGTATCCGGGGTTTGTGTTTCATATTTTCAGCGGAGATACAGAGCCTGTAGCAGAAAGGCTTGACCGGGGACTGCTTGATCTTGCGCTGATAGTAGAGTCGCCGAATCTGTCGAAATACAATTATCTTACAGTGCCGGAAAGCGATAAATGGGGAGTAGTTATGCGGCGTGACAGCAAGCTGGCGGAGAAGAAGGAGTTAAGCTTTGACGATCTTTATGGACTGCCGCTGTTTTGTTCAGAGCAGTCGATAAACAATGATTTTCCACGCTGGTGCGGAGAGGAAACAGACAAGCTGAATTTTGCAGGAACGTTCAATCTCTCATACAACGGCTCGGTGTTTGTAAAAGAAGGGCTGGGATATCTGCTGACCTTTGAGCATCTTATAGACACAAGCGAGAGCAGCGGACTTGTATTTCGTCCCATAACACCGGCACTTGAAACAAAGATGTATATCATATGGAAGAAATATCAGATCTTCTCGCCCATTGCAGAGCTTTTTGTGAAGAAGCTGAGAGCTGATTATTAAAGGATACCTTAAAGAAAAAAGACGATGCTGTTTAATTTTAGCATCGTCTTTATAATTTAATTAAACGTTATTGATCTTATTGCAGATATCAGCAATATCTTCATGCCTTATTTTTCCGGAAGAGAAATCTACCATGGCATGAAGCGGCATATCACTGAGCTGAGCTTCCAGCATCAGTCTTGTGGACTCGCCAAGCTCAGACATATCGCTGCTCATATCCATAACAGCCATATATGAATCAACAAGTGGATCGACAAATTTCTTAAGCTCAGGCTTTGCGAAAATATCGCCCATAGTGGTATCAGGAGTGCATACAAAGGGGAATTTATCCTCAGATGTGACATTAACGGTGTCTGACAGTCTGATATCACGGGAGGAGCTGCCGATGAGAATTTCAAAATCGCCGCTTTCAACGAACCAGTCATGGGTGAGCGTGCTGTAGAAAGCGAAGGAGCGTCTGTTGAGGGTGAAGGAAACAGTACCGGACTGACCTGGTTCAAGGAAGATCTTCTCAAAGCCTTTAAGCTCCTTCACAGGTCGGATAACGGAGGATTCCTTATCGCTGACATATAGCTGAACGACCTCACTTCCGGCGGTATTTCCTGTATTTTTCACTGTTACGGTAACAGTGAGCTGGTCATTGCTGGAGATATTATTACTGCTGAGCTTAAGGTCTGAATACTCAAAATCAGTGTATGAAAGACCGAAGCCGAAGGGGAACAGAACGTCCATATCTTTATAGTCATAATATCTGTAGCCGACGAAAATTCCCTCAGAATAGCGGGTAAGATCGCCCTCGCCGGGGAAGCTGAGATACGAAGGATTATGGCTGAGTTTAAGGGGGAAGGTCTCAGCAAGCTTGCCGCTGGGATTGACCTTGCCGAAGATGATATCGCAAACGGCTTTGCCTGTGCCTTCACCGCCAAGATAAGTTTCGAGCAGACCTTTAACGCTGTTTATCCAGGGCATTTCCACAGGAGCGCCGTTATGGAGGATAACGATAGTGTTAGGCTGGACCTCAGCGACACGTCTGATGAGTTCGTTCTGGCATTGCGGCATAGACATATGGCTGCGGTCGAAGCCTTCGGATTCAAAGAGATCAGTAAGACCGGCAAAGATAACAGCTATGTCATTGTTTTCAGCCAGCTCCACAGCCTCGTTAATGAGCTGTTCGTCGATGATATCCTTGTCAGTGACATAGCCCTGAGCGTAGGAGATATTATTTGAATAAGCAGCAGATTCAGCGAGAGCGCAGCTGATGTTATCTGTATTGATATGGGAGCTGCCGCCGCCCTGGAATCTGGGAGATTCGGCGAATTTACCGATAAAGGCGATTTTTTTGTTTTTGTCGAGAGGAAGGATATTATCCTCATTTTTAAGCAGTATCATGCACTGAGCGGCAATTTCAGCAGCCAGTTCATGGTCAGCATTTTTATCCCAGACAGCATCTTCACGGTGAGCGGAAACAAGCTTATCCACAGCTCTGAGGATATTTTCGCAGCATTTGTCAACGGCGGATTCATCAAGAGTGCCGTTTTTTACAGCCTTGACGATCTCCTCATCATTAACACCGCCGCTGCCGGGCATTTCGAGGTCGAGACCAGCTTCAACACCGGCGGCACGATTGCAGACAGCGCCCCAGTCGCTCATAACGAAGCCTTCAAATCCCCATTTTTCACGGAGAATATCGGTGAGCAGCCACTTATTTTCAGAGGAATAAACACCGTTGACCTTATTGTATGAACACATGAGGGTTTCGGGTTTAGCGTCCTTGACAGCGGTCTCAAAGGCAGAGAGATAGATCTCATGGATAGTTCTTTCGTCGATTTCTTCGCTGATGCTCATGCGCCGGGTTTCCTGATTATTAGCGAAGAAATGCTTAAGGCTTGTGCCGACACCCTGACTTTGAACGCCTTTGATATGGCTTGCAGCGATATTAGAAGCGAGGAATGGGTCTTCTGAGAAATATTCAAAATTTCTTCCGCAGAGAGGGGAGCGTTTGATATTGGTGCCGGGGCCAAGAATTATAGAAACATTTTCAGCCTGACACTCATTTCCGAGAGCCTGACCCAGCCGGAAAAGAAGATCCCGGTCAAAGGAGCAGGCAAGGGCGCAGGCAGCTGGAAAGCATACAGCTTTGATGCTCTGGTTGAATTTATCGCCGGAATCCGGAGCCTGTTTGCGGAGACCGTGAGGGCCGTCGCTGACCATGACAGAAGGGATACCGAGCCGCTGAACGGTTTTGGTGTGCCAGAAATCCTCACCTGAACAGAGGGAAGCTTTTTCTTCGAGGGACAGCTCTGAGATGATTTTTTTGATATCCATAATAACCTCCTGAAATTATTATTAAATAGTAAACAAATCTGATATTTCGATATTTTCGGCGATGACGATGCTCATATCATCATGGGAACCGTTATTGAGGGCAGCGGACATGATACTGTCAGCTTTCTGTTCCATTGTCAGATCTGAGAGAATGAAATTTTCCAGCTCAGCATTGCTCAGATGATCGTGAATACCGTCAGAGGTAAAGATCAGGGTTTCAGTATCAATAACAGCGCCTATATCCGGGGCAAAGAGACTTGCTGTACCGCCGCCGAAGCAGTTAGTTATCTCGCATTTATTGCATTTTTCGGCGGCATCGAAAAGACCCATTCTGAGCAGCCTGTTAAAGGTAGTGTGATCGGAAGTGAGCTGGATAAGGGAACTGTTATAAACGGCGTAGATACGGGTATTTCCGATATGTATAATTCTGTTGGGCGAGCCGAAGACGATGGCAGAAAAGGTAGCAGCCATGTTGATCTTATCGGGACGGCGCTGAGCGAATTTCAACAGCCTGCCGTTAAGCTGAGCGGTTTTAGAAAGAAGATCATCACCGGTCAGTGAAGCAGCTCCTTCGCAAACGAACTGGGCAGCAAGGTCGCCGCCGGGGGTGCCGCCTACACCGTCAGCGATACCGATAATAGAAGGTGAAATATCGCCTGCCACACGGGATTCCTCATTCAGGATAATGTCACCGATAACGATCCGGTCCTCGCTTTTAGATTTAAGGGAGCCACGTTTAGTAGCAGCATAAATTTTCATCATTGCTCCGCCTTTCCGCCAAAAATGACAATATATCCAATATATTTATAGTATAACATAAATAAAGGAATAATTCAACAGCAGGAAAATTATTTAAAATAATAAATTTTTAAAAATCTCTTGACAAACATTAAATAATGTGATATAATAATCTTCGTTGAATGTCCGGCAGATAAAACTGAGGGTTCAGCAGAATAATATGTGCAGGTGTGGCGGAATAGGCAGACGCGCTAGCTTCAGGTGCTAGTCCTCGCAAGGGGGTATGGGTTCAAGTCCCTTCACCTGCACCAGATATTCTCTATGCTTTTTGCATGGAGTTTTTATTATTAGATTTAAAGATTAATCCTTCCGACAAAAAACGGGAGGATTTTTTGATTTTTATTGACATATATTACAGAGTATGGTATAATTTTTATGACAAAGTACAGATCATTTTCATAAATAGTTAAAATGAGATTCTGCAATTAATATTACACTGGGGACAAGAAAGAGATATGGACGAGCTTATTTTAGTTGATCTTTTTGACAACGAGACCGGCAGCATGGATAAAACAAACGCACACAGGCTTGGAAGACTGCACAGAGCATTTTCAGTATTCATAGTTCATGAGGGGAAAATGCTGATACAGCGCAGAAACAAAAATAAATACCACTCAGGCGGCCTTTGGGCAAATGCCTGCTGTTCACATCCGAGAAAGGGTGAAACTCTTGAAGAAGCAACTTCAAGACGGCTCAGGGAAGAACTGGGAATATCCTGCAATATAGAGGAATTATTTGAGTTTGTATACTTTTCAAAATACTCAGAAGAGCTGTTTGAATACGAGTATGATCATGTATTTCTTGGGGATTATACCGGCAGTCTGAGCTTTAATGAAGAGGAAATAGAAGAGCTGAGGTGGATAGATTTTCAGGAGCTTGAAGAGGAGATGCTTGCAAAGCCTGAGAGTTTTTCTTCCTGGTTCATGATAGCTGCGCCGAGAGTAATGAGGATCATCTCCGGGAGAAAATGAGCAGGTGTATGACTTTAAAATGCTTTATACTGACGGTATATCCTGCTCGCAGACTTGGAATATAAAGGGGGATAAGAATGTGTTTTTTTTTAAAAAGTTCAAGGACACTCTTGGCAAAGAAACCAAGGAGGAAATAGCATTTCTCAGAGAATGGGAAACACTTCATTTCCAAGCCACTAAAATTTATAAAAAATTTTATCTGATAGATACCTATGTCACTGATACCGGCGAAAGAATTGATCTTTCCGGAATTACTCTTCCTCATAAGAAAAAGCCAGAGCCTAAGACTTTTCTGGAAAAGGTTGCGGCAAAACTGGAACCCAATGATCCGCCGCCAATGCTTACAACTTTCATAGCAAATTACAGAGATAATATTTACGGTGAAATAAATGTTTATAAAGAAAATCTTGCTAAGCACAGGCGGCTGAAAAGTGAATTCAGCCAGGATCCGCTGTTTGCGGAGATAGATCATGTTTTCAGCATAAAGCTCAGGATACTGCGCAATGAACTGGAATTCTGCAAATTCCGGGAGCTGGGCAATGCTCAGTATTTTGAGAAAATGAAGAAAAAGCTCCTTTCGATCGTCAGTGACCTGAACAAGCTGAATTCTGACTTCAATGACTATATGTATGCGCTGACAAATACAGAGTATGAGAATACTACCCAGGAGCTGGAAAATATCCGTATCCGGGTGGAAGCGATGTCATCGGTGGCGGAGAACAATTCATCAGAAACATTTAAATAAAACAAGTAATTAAAGCAAAAAGCGTGGTGACTGTATTAGCTCACCACGTTTTTTATGTATCATACAAAATCTGTAACTATCCTTCTCTGGCAAACCTCCGGAGCATAGTCCCAGTGATCCAGATGACCGGAAGATATCGAATAATCGAAGCTTTCGGAGCTGTCAACATCATCGCATATATCCACGATCACAAGCTTTATTTTCATTTTTTCCGGAATAAGCGCCTTGATGTAAACGCTTACACGGTCGCCGGGACGAACGTCATTTCTCAGCTCTGCAAGTCCGGCAAGATTAGGCTTAAGCTCAACGAATATACCGTATTCTTCTACAGAACGGACAATTCCTGAAACAGTCTCGCCGGCGCAGAAACAGGAAGCATTTTCCAGCCAGGTGCCAAGAAGCTCTTTGTGTGAGAGGAATATCCTGTCGTTTTCCACTGACCGCACAACAGCCTTGATGAACTGACCGGCAGTGAATCTGTCTGAGGGGTGAGAGATGCGTGAAACGGAAATTGCATCAATAGGTATCATAGACGGGATACCGCAGCCTATATCAACAAAACAGCCGAACTGTTCAAGATGTGTTACTTT
>CAMNFW010000120.1 GCA_946537565.1 uncultured Ruminococcus sp.
GTTTACCAGATGACTCCTTCACAGGCTATGGCTGCAAAGATCCCTGTACTCAAGGGCGAAACTAATACCTGCTCACTTATGGGCTGGGGCTATAACCCGGCTGTTTCAGAAAAAAATCCTTTCAAAGGCGCAATGCTCGCTGTTATTGAATCTATCGCCAAGGTTGTTGCTGCCGGCGGTACTTATAAAAAGTGCTGGCTCACCTTCCAGGAGTATTTCGAGAGAACCCAGAATGATGCAAAACGCTGGGGCAAGCCTTTAGCTGCTCTTCTCGGCGCTTTCAAGGCTCAGATGGAACTGAGCTGCGGCTCTATCGGCGGTAAGGACTCAATGTCTGGTACCTTTGAAAATATCGACGTTCCGCCTACACTCGTATCCTTCGCAGTTTCAACAGCTAAGGCTGACAAGGTTATTTCTACTGAATTCAAAAATGCCGGAAATAATGTTATCTACCTCGAACCTGAATACAATGAGGACGGTCTGCCGGTATTCAGCAGCATAAAGAGCATTTTCGACAAGGTTGAGGATATAATCGCTTCCGGACGTGCAAAGTCTGTATGGACTATCGGCTGCGGCGGTGCTGCTGAAGGTATCGCTAAGATGTGCTTCGGAAATAAACTCGGCTTTGAGTTCACTTCACGCCTGACTCCTGAACAGCTCTACAAGCCTGTTTACGGTGCATTTATCATTGAGCTTTCAGGTGAGCCTTCAGACGATGAGATCGTTATCGGAAAGACTATTTCTGAATATAAGATCCATACACTTAATTATACTGTCGCTCTTGATCAGGTTCAGAGAGTCTGGGAAGGCAAGCTGGAACCAGTATTCCCTTGCAGAATCAGGACTACTGATGTTACCCCTGCTACCTATAGCTACACCAATACTGAAAAGCTCGCTTCAAGCGTGAAGATCGCAAGACCTAAAGTTCTTATTCCTGTATTCCCCGGAACTAACTGTGAATACGATACTGCCCGTGCCTTCGAGAAAGCCGGCGCTGAAGCTGAAACTGTTGTTATCCGCAACCTCTCTGCCGCAGATATTGAGGAATCAGTTGACTACTTCGAGAAAATGATAAGAGAGTCTCAGATAATCATGATCCCTGGCGGTTTCAGCGGCGGTGACGAACCGGAAGGCAGCGGAAAATTCATCACTGCTTTCTTCCGCAATCCTAAGATCAAAGAAGCTGTTCATGATCTGCTGAAAAACCGTGACGGTCTGATGCTGGGTATCTGCAACGGTTTCCAGGCTCTTATCAAGCTTGGTCTCGTTCCATTCGGTGAAATAGTTGAAATGACAGACGATTCCCCAACACTGACCTTTAATACAATTGCCCGTCACCAGTCAATGATGGTCAATACCCGCATTGCTTCAAATAAGAGCCCCTGGCTTTATGGTACTAAGGTCGGCGATATCCATTCTGTCCCGATTTCTCACGGCGAAGGCAGATTCGTTGCCCCTGCAAGCCTTATCCAGCAGCTGGCTAACAACGGTCAGATCGCTACACAGTATGTGGATATCGAAGGCAATCCGACTATGGATATCCGCTATAACCCCAATACCTCCATTGATGCGATCGAGGGTATTACTTCGCCTGATGGCTGTGTCTTCGGAAAAATGGGTCACTCAGAACGTAAAGGCAGCTATATTTCCAAGAATGTTGACGGAAATAAAGACCAGATGATCTTTGAAAGCGGCGTAGCTTATTTCAGAGACTGATATTAAACAAAAAACCGGAAGCGAATGAAATACTTCCGGTTTTTTTATTCACTTTTTAAAAATTGAGGAGAATCCTTTCTTCTCGTATGGCTCACTTTCAGCGGAAACAGCATTATATCCGGCTTCTGTGATGACAGCCTTGACCTTTTCGGTATCCAGCTCAGACTTTGAAATTATCTCAGTTGTACCGCTTTCGTGAGATGAAGTTACCTTCTCCACATCGAAATTTTTCTCCACAGCCTTGTTAACATGAGCCTCACACATTTTGCACATCATGCCCTCGACCTTAACAGTTGTTTTTATCATTTTACAGTCCTCCTTGTATGATCATATTATCTGATATAATAATTGTATAATACCTCATGAAAAATGTCAAACCATGTTGCCCCCAGTTAACACCGATATCATTTTAAAGCTCAGACATACAGCAATATCAGCCTGTGTCTGTTTGGAGCTTTATAAAAATCTGAAAGGAGTTGAATCACATATATGGTATTGATATAATATATTTGTTATAGCAAACTAACTTTGCTATTTATTTTTGATTTATAGTTAGTTTTTTCTAACGGAAAGGAATGTTTTTAAATGAGTAAGATCGCTGTTGTTTTCTGGAGCCAGACCGGTAACACTGAGGCTATGGCTAATGCCGTTGCTGACGGTGCAAAGGGAAAAGGTGCTGAGGCTGAGCTTATCGCTGCTGCTGATTTCAGTGCAGATGATGCTGCTAACTATGACGCAATCGCATTCGGCTGCCCTGCTATGGGTGATGAGGTTCTGGAGGAAGATGAATTCCAGCCTATGTGGGACGGTGTAAAATCCGCTCTCAGCGGCAAAAATATCGTTCTCTTCGGTTCTTACGGCTGGGGAGACGGTGAATGGATGAGAAACTGGGAGGAAGATGCTAAGGCTGCCGGAGCTGTTCTTGCTGCTGATGCTCTCACAGTTAACGAATCCCCTGACGATGATGCTATCGCTCAGTGCAATGCACTCGGTGCAGCTCTCGTTTGATCTAAAATAAGAGTTCTCCTACATAGTTTTTCTTTTCACTGTAATAAGACCCTGAGTGATTTATCTCAGGGTCTTATTTGTTATTATATACTTATAAGTTTTATTATACAAACTTTTATATAATATAAAACCATGTATCCGACTGCTCCAGCTCCGTTGTCTCGATAGGATTCTTTGGGTCATAATTGAAGCGCAGCTCAGGATTCTTTATGCTTACTCTTGCTCCTGCCGGTACAGATCTTGTTATAAACGCATTGCCGCCGATGACCACGTTCTTTCCGATGACTGTTTCTCCGCCAAGAATTGATGCTCCGGAATAGATCGTGACATTGTCTTCGATCGTAGGATGACGTTTCTTATTCTTAAGTATCTGTCCTCCTCTGGTGGACAACGCACCAAGTGTAACGCCCTGGTATATCTTAACATTGCTGCCAATGGAAGTAGTCTCACCAATAACAATTCCTGTTCCGTGGTCGATGAAGAAATACTTTCCGATAGATGCGCCGGGGTGAATATCAATTCCGGTCTCGCTGTGAGCATACTCCGTCATTATTCTCGGTATCAGTGGAACTCCCAGCAAATGCAGCTCATGGGCGATTCTGTTTACAAGTATCGCAAAAAGTCCGGGATATGAGAATATTATCTCGTCCTTGTTGAATGCAGCAGGGTCGCCGTTAAAGGCAGCATCCACATCAGTCTCAATATATTCCCTTATCTTAGGGAGCTTTTTGATGAAGTCAAAGGTAAGCTCCTCAGATTTTTCAGTCAGCTTCTCGGTGCAGGCATTTTCATAATCCGGCAGATACCTCAGAACAATGGATATCTGCTTGCTGAGATTGAAGATAATATCCTCCAGCAGCATGGAAATATTATTCCTGACTGTATATATCTTGAACTGATGATTCTTGAAATATCCCGGATATATCACGTTTCTCAGCTGATAAATCATCTTGATTATCGCCTCCTTATCCGGATGCTCAAAGGTCTGTATCCTGTCGATCACTCTTTCCTGTTTATAATCGTTCAGCAGCATATCCACAAGGCCATGGATTTTTTCTTCATACTTATGAGCCATATAATGCGCCTCCTTGTATACAATTCATATTGATATTATATATTATACCATTATATTCCCTGTTAGTCAAGTTTATTATCACCGCTCTACGGCACTTGCATTTTTCTCAGATTTATAGTATTATATTATTAAAGAATAATCTTTAAGGATTGATAAATATGAATAAAACCTTTGTCACTAAAATGCCAAACCATATCGGCGCTTTTCTCAAAGCCAGCAAATGCTTCGCCGCCCACGGAATTAATATTACAAGAGTAAGCTATAACAAGGCTGTTGACTCCCATATGCTTTTCATCGACGCTGAGGGAACTGCACAGCAGCTTGCTGAGGCTTCTGATGAGCTTTCTGCTATTGGCTACCTCCAATGTGATGACGAAAACAGAAGTGTTGTACTTCTCGAATTCCAGCTCCGTGATGAACCAGGCAGCGTAACTGCGATCCTTGAACTGATAAGCGCCCACAGCTTCAATATCTCATACATCAGCTCCCAGGAAAATGGCACCGAATTTCAGCTTTTTAAAATGGGACTTATCGTTGATAATCCCGACAGAATAAACGCTTTCATCGATGAAGCTAAAAAACTGTGCAGCGTCCGTGTCATTGATTATAACCACGCTGATAAAATTTATGACAACAGCTTCTTCTATAATACCTTTGTCAGTGAACTCTCCTCGGCTATGGAAATTTCGCATGACGCTAAAAATGAACTTATGGTCAACACCAATCTTGCCATGCAGATTCTCGATGAATCCGGTGTTTCACCCTACCGCACCTTCGACAGCATCAGCCGTTTCTCAGAGCTGCTCGCTGAGTCAAGAGGAAAGAATTTTTCACCCCGCATTACATCCCACAAAATCACCGACAACACCTCTATCACCCTCATCGAACCTCCCTGCGGCAGCAATACTGCTATCATCTCCAGCAATGGCAAATACCTCTTCATTGACACCGGTTATGCCTGCTATAAAGACGAAATGCTCCCCATTATCAATAGCATCGTTCCGGATTTCGATAAGCTTGAAAAAAACGTATTCATCACTCATGCCGATGTTGACCACTGCGGACTTCTCCCTATTTTCGACCATATCTATGCAAGTGCAAAAAGCGCTGAGTGCCTGATCCTCGAAAGTAAAGGCGAAGACGGATTTCGTGAAAAAAATCCCCTCCACAAGCCCTATATCCGCATATGCAAAGTCCTTACCTCCTACGGCATCATTGAACCAGATAAGCTCTGCATTGTAGGCAGCAGCCGAAATATCACACAGCCTGTCGAACAAACCGGTTTTTTTGATTTTGGTGAGCTTCATTTTGAACTGTATGAGGGCAAAGGCGGTCATCTTGCCGGAGAATCTGTGCTTATCGACTTCCAGCATCACATCGCCTTCACAGGCGATATATTCATTAATATGAAGGATATGACAGCTCAGCAGGCTCAGTACAACCGCTATGCACCTATCCTGATGACCTCTGTGGATACTGACCGTGAGCTTTGCTCTGCCGAAAGAAACGCTCTCTTTCAGCGGCTTGGTGTGGGTACATGGCAATTATTCGGCGGTCACGGCGGAAAAAAAGTCTACACCGTAAGACCAGCTGAGCTTTAAAGGCACCGCTATGAATAAAAGTCCATTTATCTATTCTTATGATAACAAGCGCTATCACACGCTCAATTACCATAACCGTCAGGTCTTCGGTGAAAAAGTTTTCAAAGCTGTCCTGAACTGCGGCTTCACCTGCCCTAATATCGACGGTTCCAAAGGTATCGGCGGCTGCATTTTTTGCGGAGACGGCAGCGGCTATTTCACTCATAACGGTCTTTCCGTTGAAGAACAGCTGAAAAAAGAAACTGACCGCATTTCCGCCAGCCATGGCAATGTCCCAATAATCGCCTATTTTCAGGCAAATACCAATACTTATGCCCCAACAGAAAGACTTCGGGAGCTGTACGATATTGTGCTGAAAAATGAACGTGTAAAGGGAATTTCCATTGCGACCCGTGCTGACTGTCTTTCTGATGAAACTCTCGATCTCCTTTCAGAATTGTCACATAAAACTCGTCTCACCGTTGAGCTGGGAATGCAGACCGTCCACGAAAAAACTATCTCCCTTATCAACCGCTGCTGCTCACATGAGGAATTTCTTGAAGGCTATCATCGGCTAAAGCAACGAAATATCGCCATTTGCCTGCATATTATCAACAGTCTGCCCTTTGAGACAGAGGAAATGATGATCGAGACTGCCCGTCAAACTGCGGTGCTAAAACCAGATAGTGTTAAGCTCCAGATGCTGCATATTATCCGTGACACACCTATTGCTGAAATGTATGATCAGGGCAGATTCCAATTGCTCAGCCGTGATGAGTATATCAATATCATCGTCCGTCAGCTTGAGCTTCTTCCGCCGGAAACTGTCATCGAACGACTGACCGGGGACGGCGATAAACGCACCCTGATCGCTCCGCTCTGGACAACAAATAAAATCGCTGTTCTCGGCGGTATCGACAGCCGTCTTGCTTCCCTTAACACCTGGCAAGGAAGACTCTTTCCTTCTGCCTCTATATGACCTGACCAACTGCATAGGATACTCCTGAACCGATAATACACCGGTTTCGCCTATGACCTATCGCATTTTTCAGGCTGCACTGATCAGGTTAATTTACAGATCCAGTGCTTAGTGTCATTTAATTTACACTTCGTGCAGCACTTGTTTATTATACTACAATAAATATTCA
>CAMNFW010000121.1 GCA_946537565.1 uncultured Ruminococcus sp.
AATATGCTGGCTGAAATAATGAGTGATATTTAAGATAGTGCTGCGGATTATGCAGAAAGAAGATTATATTGAATAGCTGACGATATAGCGTGCAACATAAATACAAAAAAATGATTTAAAACTACATACGAACAATATTGACTTTGTAAATCTTGTGTGATATAATTAAATCAGATAAAAAGTACGCATTTTTTTATTTTTTGAATAGGAGGAATCATAATGAGACTAAAAAGAATAATAAGCGGTATTACAACAGCTGCGCTTGCGGTCTCGGCGTTTGCAGGAATTGGATCGGCAAGACCTGAGAAGATGCTGAGTGCATCAGCTGCGGTGAACAACTGGAAATTTGATTTTGGTGCAGCCGGAACAGCAAGCGGATACACAGGAGTGTCAGCTTCTGACAGTTACAGTGCAGCGAAGGGATATGGTTTTTCGGGCAGTGTTGAAAATGTCGTATCAAACGGCACGGGAGCAGTATCAGATGCTGTAAAGTTTACAGGGGGAACGTTTAACGTTGACCTTGAAAACGGACTGTATGAAATAAAGGTAACGATAGGAAATTCACCACGAACCACAATAAAGATAGAGAACATGGTTCAGATGATGAATCTCACTGGCGCCGGAGCCACTGAAACGATCCAGATACCTGTAACGGACGGACAGCTGAATGTACAGGCTGTTGAAGGAATGAAAGGAAGAGATCAGACGATCGCAGCAATGGAAATTACGCAGATCAATACTACTGGAGAAATGCGGCCGACGGTATGGATATGCGGAGATTCAACAGTTGCAAACTATTATAATCAGGCAGATACAGCGCAGCATGGCTGGGGACAGTATCTGAGCAACTATATAAATATGAATGTATTCCAGGTGCGTAATCAGGCAACATCCGGGCAGTACGCTAAGGGATTTTATGAAGGCGGACAGTTTGCACCGATAGAGTATTACGGAAAACCTGGGGATTATTTCATTGTTTCGATCGGAATTAACGACACAAATTATTCCAATGGTGATGAATACTATGAAGTTGTTACCACAATGGTCAAAAAAGCCAAAGCCAAAGGAATGAACGTAATACTTGTAAAGCAGCAGGGCAGACGAAATGACTTAAATAGAAGTCCATTGCTTCCCGGACGCTGGTTTGGCGGACAGCTTGATAAGATCGCTGCGGAGCAGAATGTAACAATTATTGATGACTTCAACGCATGGCAGGATTTTGGTTTAAGTATCGGCGGATATGATGCAATGGGAGAGTACTATGCAGTAGATGATGATCTTCATCAGAGTGCGAAAGGCGCTCAGAAAAATGCAGAGCTTCTGGCTGGTCTTATGAAAATCGGCGACACAGAAATGGACACCAATGCGGTTTATACTTTCAAAAACACTAACAGCGGACTTGTTATGGATATTGAAGGCGGAACAATGGAAGAGGGCACGAATGTACAGCAGTGGGGTTCAAATAATCTTAGCTGTCAGCAGTGGCAGCTGCAAGCGTTCAACGGAGGAACCGACTACTACTATGTACGTTCAGTTGCAGATCCGAATTATGTTCTTAAGGCAATGACAGCTGACAACGGAGGAAATATCGAGATAGTTCCCTACAGCAACAAAGACAGCATGATGCTGTTCAAGTTCACGAAGATAGGTGACGGTTCGTATTATATCTCCACACGTTCTTCAAGAGATCTGCGATTTGTTGAAGTCAATGCAGCAAGCAAATCCAGCGGTGCAAATGTTCAGCAGTGGGAGTATACCTACAGCAAATGCCAGAACTGGCAGGCAGTAACTGTTACTACCACCGCAGCAGCTACCACCACTGAAACAACTACGACCACAACTGTCACAGAAACAGAATCTACAACTAAAGCTACTGAAACTACTTCAGCTGAAACAACAGCAACATCTCCTGTTTTATATGGTGATGCCAATCTTGATAAAAAAGTAACAGTAGCAGATGCAGTTGCGATACTCCAGCACGTTGCATTGAAGGATAAATACGGTCTTGAAGGAGAGGCTCTTGACAATGCAGATGTATTCAGCAGAGGTGATGGAGTTACAGCAATGGATGCACTTTCGATCCAGAAGTTTGATGCAAAAGTTATTTCAGAGCTTCCGGAGTCATGGATGATCGTTCCGACAACTGCTGCTCCGATATATGAATCAACCACCACCGCTGAAACCACAACAGCTACAACTACTACAACTGATCCAAGATATTTTGCGGTAGATCAGACCTGGGAGCAGGGCGTTAAAGAAACAGTAAACGCCGGCTATGCTAAGGAAGATGGATATGTTAACCTGGACAATGTGATAGGAAGCAATATCACCTTTACAGTAAATGCTGAAGATGACGGAAATTACTATGTTGCAATAATAATGTCAAACGGAAAAAATGACGACCGTACAATGAGGATAGAGCTGAACGGTGATACTGTGAATTATTGGAAACAGCCATTCCTCGGCACTGACAACTGGACAACATGGAAGGAGACCGGAATAGTGCTTCCGCTTAAGGCTGGTGCAAATAGTATCAAGTTTATATCCGAGACTGCAAACGGCGGACCTAACCTTGATTATATAACGATCACTCTGACTGATGAACCATATGCGGATACATATGACCCTGCAAAGGAATCGCAGATCATTGAGTCAAACAAACCGACAATATATATAGCAGGCGACTCAACTGTTCAGTCCTACCGTGCAGATAAAGCACCGCAGCAGGGCTGGGGATATTACCTTCAGAATTATTTCAGTGATGATGTAAAAGTAGAAAACCATGCGATCGCAGGAAGAAGCTCCAAGAGTTTCTATGACGAGGGACGCTTTAATACTATTTATGAAAACCTTAAACAGGGCGACTATGTACTGATACAGTTCGCTATCAATGACTGTGACTACACCAAAGAGTCAAGATATGCGCCAGTATGCGGAGATGTAGATAATCCAACAGAAGGTTCATATGAATGGTATATGACATATTTCATCAAATCAGCACAGGAGAAGGGTGCAACACCTATACTTGTAACTACGGTAATAGGCCTTAAAGCTTATTCAAACGGAAAGTTTGTAAACTCCTACACCGCAAACTGTGATGCCTGCAAGAAGCTGGCAAGCAAGTACAATATCCCATGTATCGACCTGAACACACTTATGGTGAATAAGTATAACAGCGTTGGCTATGATACAGCATATAAGTATCATCTCATGGGAGTTGTTGAAGGTTCAACAGACGGTACACACTTCTCAGAAGAGGGTGCAAATGTTGTAGCTTCTCTGGTAGCAGGGGACATAAAGAATCAGAAGATAGAAGGTCTTTATACATATGTAAAATAATAAATCATGAGCGCTGAGTGATCGGCGCTCATTTTTTGATTATTTTTGTCAGGCTATTGACTTTTTTTAAAAAAATATTATAATAATTAATGGAGAAGTTTACATAGCAGTTTAAAGTAGGAGAGGGGAATATGAAGAAGCTTTCAGCATTGATATTTGCTTTGACATTACTCGTGTCATGCGGAAAATCACCGGAAGATGAATACACTTCAGGAGGCTCTGTGTCTGCTGAAACTACAGCTGCTGTTACGACCTCCGCTGCAAAAACTGATACTGATAAAACAGAAAATGATAAAACTGAATCGGAAAATAATGAGCAGAAGGAAGCTGAGACCCAGCCGTCTACAGAGCCTGAAACTGAACCTGCATCTGAGCTTCCGCCGGTACCTGAGACTATTCATTACTTAGCAGTGCCATATTATTCACAGGAGGATTTTCCTACAGGCTGTGAATTGGTAAGTGCCTCAATGGTTTTAGGATATTATGGTTTTGATATTGCAGCAGGGGATCTTATCAATGAGGGATATATCGAAGCGGCAGAGTTCATACACGAAAAGAATGATGATGGTGACGAGATACTTATTGGCGGTGATCCTGAGGAAAAATTCATAGGTGATCCGAATTCAGATGAAGGCTATGGCTGTTACAGCGGAGCGATCGTCAAAGGATTGAGCCGTTATCTTGAAAACGAATTATATGATGTTGTAGATATGTCGGGAATGAGTCTGTCTGATCTTTGTTCGTTTTACATTGATTATGAAATACCGGTACTTGTGTGGGCAACGGTAGATATGAAGCCTTCTGAGGTAAAGGAAAACAACACCTGGCAGATAGAAGGCACAGACCAGACTTTTTCATGGATATCAAATGAGCATTGCATGGTGCTTGTGGGATATAATGATGACTATTATTATTTCCATGATCCGCTGACCGACGAAGCAACACTGTATGAAAGAAGCATAACTGAAAAAAGATACAGAGAGCTTGGCTGTCAGGCTGTGATAGTAAAACCCTGGTAAAAGACTTTTAGCTGAAACCGCTCAGGAGCAAAATGCGGCGGGAATTAACATTTTCTGCTGCTCACTGAATAAAACTGAATATATCTGATCAAACAGAAAAGCCGTAAACACGCCATTTGACGTATCTACGGCTTTTTTTAAATCTGCAATTCAATTATCCGCATCATAAATCTCTCCTGAAATATTTGTCCATATCATGACCGAACGCTTCCCTTTTGTTTCATTAATTATATTAAACCATATCAGCTTCCGAAAAGCAATATATTTGAAAAAGAATTATCAATGAACTTTTTGCAGGATTTATAATAGCCAAAAACGATAGCCTTAGTTGATATTGCAGTAGTCCGGATATTAGAAAGGTTGTTTTACTTCACGTTTGCAGTAATTTTGGTGTGCTATATTTTATTTCGATCATGGATTTTTCACAAGATCAATTCCTGTTGTTTTTGCGGTATTTTGCAGGCGATTCGCAGGCATATTTCTGGAATGCCTTTGAGAAATGGGAGTAATCCTGATATCCGCATTTCTCAGCTATCTCAACAGCGGAAAGCTCGCTGTCTGTTAGCAGTTGTTTTGCATATTCCATACGGCTTGTGAGTATATCCTTTGTGCAGGGGATACCGTAATGCTGTTTGTAAAGTCTTTGGAAGTGGGATACTGACAGGTTCAGCTTTTGAGCAACAAGAGGTATATTCCAGTCAGCAGACGGGTTATCGTAAATTTGCCTGCGTATATTTTCAAGTTCATTTTCATACTGCGAATGGCTTTTCTTTTCATCAGGGTTGGAGCAGGTTTTGATCTGTATGAAAATGGCATTCATCAGATACCGCAGAGTCTCCTCCTTTTCCTGTTTATCCGACTCAAAGACTTCTACACATATCTTTATCAGTTCTGAAACCACATCAGAATCAAGCTTTATAGGAACATTATGCCTGATGCCGAGGGAATTCAGAAATTCTGCATCATCTTCCTCAAGGTCAAATCTTATCCAGTCATCTATGTAGTACTCACCGTCACCGTACAAAGCGTGGGGATAGCAGCTGTCAATAACAAAAATAGTATTTGGTTCGACCCGGTAAACATTTTCACCCATACCTATCCTTGCTTTTGAACGAACCAGCAGTATCTGCATACCATGAATACCGTTAGGTCTTTCCTTAAAAAGGTCAGGTGAATGTTTCCAGTGCCAGCCTAACATATATGCTTTCATGAACCGACCTCCTCTATGGTAATTCTCTACATATTATTATATATTATTGTAATAAAAGTGTCAATAAAGATCTGCAACAAAATCACAAGTTTATGATAGAAGTTTACATTGAAAAATTGTCCTGCAAGTGTTAATATTTTATTAACAAATACGATCGATCAAAAAACAGATATTATTTTAACGGAGGGGAATTGAAATGAGGATAAGTATTAAAAAACTTGCTGCATTTGCATCAGCACTTTTACTTACAGCAGCTTCAGATGCAAGCTTGATGCGTTCAATGAAAGCTGATGCGGCTTACGGCGTTGGCGGAAACGGTAAGGCGATCATGGAGTATCTTGACCGTGGTATATATGCTGTAAAAAGCGGAAGCGGTATGTTTGTAAGCTGGAGGTTCAACGCTGATGATCCGGACGATGCAGAATTCAGGCTTTACCGAGATGACAAGCTGATCTGCACCAGCAAGGCAGGCGATGCTACGTCTTATCAGGATAACGGCGGAAGTGCAAATTCAAAGTATCGTGTTGACTGTGTAAGCGCCGGCAAAACGATAAATTCACAGAACTGCCGCTTTACATCAGGCACGAATTATTTTGATATCAAGATGAACAGACCAGGAAACCAGTATTCTCCGAATGACTGCTGCGTGGGCGATGTGGACGGTGACGGTCAGTATGAAATAATAGTAAAATGGGATCCCAGCAACGCTAAGGACAATTCTCAGGATGGAAAGACCGATAAGGTTTACATCGACTGCTACACTCTCACCGGCAGCCAACTCTGGCGCATTGATATGGGCGTGAATATCCGTGCAGGTCAACACTACACACAGATGTGTGTGGCTGATTTCGCCTGCGACGGTAAAGTTGAACTCATCACCAAAAC
>CAMNFW010000122.1 GCA_946537565.1 uncultured Ruminococcus sp.
AGGAGAACGCCATGTCTGCACCTTTAGCTGATGCCATAAGACCTCGAACTCTTGCAGATGTTGTAGGTCAGGAACATATCCTCGCCGAAGGAAAACCTCTGCGCCGTATTATCGAAAGCGGAAATGTCCAGAATATGATCTTCTACGGTCCCTCCGGTGTAGGTAAGACCACCGTTGCCCGTATTATAGCCGAAAACTGCAATATGTCCCTGCATAAGCTCAACGGCACAAGCGCTTCTATCTCCGATATCAAGGATGTTGTCGCTGAGATAGGTCAGTTCGGAACTGAAAACGGTATCCTGCTGTATCTTGATGAGATTCAGTATCTCAATAAAAAACAGCAGCAGAGTCTTCTGGAATATATGGAAAACGGCGATATCACCCTCATTGCTTCTACTACAGAAAATCCTTATTTCGCTGTTTATAATGCTCTTATAAGCCGAAGCACTGTTTTTGAATTCAAGCCTGTCTCTGCCAGCCAGCTGCTTCCTGCTGTCAAACGGGCTTTCAGGCTGATCGCTGAGCAGAATGGCATTGATATCGTCGCTGGTGATGATATCTGTGAGACTATAGCTTACAGCTGCGGCGGTGATGTCCGCAAGGCTATGAATACCGTTGAGCTTTGTGTGGTATGCGGAGATATCAAAGACGGTAAAACCTATATAACTGAGGATTCTCTCAAGCTCCTCGCCCAGCGCAGCAATATGCGCTATGACAGAGACGGCGATCAGCATTATGATATTCTGTCAGCATTTCATAAATCCGTAAGAGGTTCCGATGAAAACGCTGCCCTCCATTACGCTGCAAGATTGATTCAAGCTGGAGATATCCTCCCACTTTGCAGAAGAATGCTCTGCATCGCCTGCGAGGACGTGGGACTCGCTTATCCCCAGGCTATAGTCGTCACAAAAGCCTGCGTAGATTCTGCTTTGCAGCTTGGACTTCCCGAAGCAAGACTTCCTATCGCTGAAGCTGTCATTCTTCTTGCTACTGCCCCTAAATCTAACAGCGCATACATGGCTATGGACGCAGCCTTAGCTGATCTTCAGGACTGCGATGCCCTCGATTTTCCAAGACATTTACAAAATAAACACTTTGACGGAAACGGCTCAGACATCATCGGACAACACTATCTCTATCCCCACGATTTTCCAAACCATTATGTAAAACAACAATACCTGCCTGACGCTCTGATTGGTCACGTCTATTATCACTTCGGCGATAATAAAAATGAACAGGCTGCTTTGCAGTTCAGAAAAAAATTATTAGATCAAGATCAAAAATAACAGAGGTGAGGTGTGCATCGTGGGTGATAAGAATCTGCATAAAGGGCATAGAGAAAGGATCCGCAAGCGATTTCTTGATTCAGGCGGCGTTGGTTTCTGTGAACATGAACTGCTGGAAATGCTTCTTTTCTACTGTATCCCCATGTCCAACACCAATGAAACAGCTCACAGGCTTATCAATCAATTCGGCAGCATTGTAAATGTGCTGAATTCTGATAGAAATGAATTCGTCAAGATCAAAGGTGTAAGCCACGCTTGTGCTGATTTCATGAGGTATTTCTCCGACCTTTGTCTCGAAGAAAAAGCTTTGGATAACGATATACTCATAAGCGATAAAACTATTCCTGCATACTTTGCTGAATACTTTTATTCCTCAGCCGCTGATATCTGCCTGCTTATCGCTGTAGATGACAATGGTCATATACATAGCCGCCTGAGTTTTAACATCGAAAATTTCCTCTCAGGCGATATTAATCCCAGATCATTTGTCTCGCTCTTTTCTAATATCAGATGCAATTCTGCTGTTATTGGAATCAATCATAACAACAGGTCTATTATTCCTGAGCAGCGTGATTATATGCTCACAAGATCATTGATCGAGCTATTGGCTCCGTTTTCGGTTAAAGTTGAAGATGTTATGATCCTTTCCAACGGCAGCAGTTTTTCAATGAAAAAAACCGGTGCCTTCTCGTTTAACTGTTATGACCATGAATAATTTTGAGATCAGCTCCGAAGCTAAAAGAGAATTTGAAAAAATGTGTATCCTGCTTCTCTGGGCAAAACAGCAGGATCACGAGAAAACTGCTGCTGCACTTATCAATTCATTCGGAAGCATAAGAGCAGTTTCTGATACCAATTTTGATCTGCTGAAAAAAGCTTTTAAGCTAAAAACCAGCAGTATGGTGATCATCAAGCTTTTTATCAGTATGAGTGACAGGATACTTTCCGGCGACAATTTTACCTCTGCGGATAAAATGAAAGCCTTTTTTCGCAGTCTCCTGATCAACAAACCCGAAGAAACTATAATCGCCGCTTTCCTTGACAATAACATGAAACTGAAAAAGCTGGAACGATTCAGCGGTATCAGCGGCACCTCCGCTTCGATCCCAAACAAGAAGATCGCCGCCGCTGCCCTTGAAAGCTCTGCCTCAAGACTTGTGATCGCTCATAATCACCCCGGCGGCAGCTCTGAACCTTCTGATCGGGATATTTCGTCCACACTTAATCTGATGAAACTTCTCAGTCCCCTTGATATTGAGCTTTACGACCATATTATCATAGGTGCAGATGATGATTATTCAATGCGGGACATCATACTTAAAAACAAAGAAAGAGCCGGCTGATAACCGGCTCTTTTCATTCTTCTGCATCAAACTTCCAGAGAAGTCTGTTACTTTACAATATCCTCATCATTAAACGGGTCGCCGCATTCAGCACAGAATTTAGGCGGATTATATGGATCAGCCGGCTCCCAGCCGCATTTATCGCAGCGGTAAAGAGGTGCGCCGGCAGGCTTTTTCTGTCCGCAGTTTGAACAGAACTTGCCCTTGTTTACTGCTCCGCATGAACAAGTCCAGCCATCTTCAGCAGGCTTCTGCTTACCGCAGTTTTCGCAGAATTTTCCTGTATTCTGAGTACCGCAGGTGCAAGTCCAGCCCTGACCATTCGCAGGTGCAGGACCATTATTCGGTGCGCCGCCCATTCCTGGATTCTGCTGTTGCTGCTGCTGAGCCATTCCGAACAGTGACTGTGCATTCATACCGCCAGCCTGTGAAGCTAAGTTCATTCCGAAGAATCCCATTGCTGCTCCGCCCTGATTACCGGCAGCTGTGGTCATTGCCTCAGCCTGAGCGCCTGTAAGTACGGCAGCTGCATTGCCAGGATCACGGTTCCATGCGAGGTCTTCAAACTTCTTGATCCTGTCCTCATCTTCCTTGGATATTGTTACAGAATTTATGGAAACTGATACAATTGAAAGACCTCTTTTTTCCTTCCAGCTCTTCTCCAGTGCCTCATTCATAGCATCACAGATCTCAGTTGTATGACCAGGCAGCTCATCATATCTCAGACCTGAACCTGAGATCTTGGCAAATGCCGGCTGGAGAGCGCTTAGAAATTCACTCTTAAGCTGGTTGTCGATAACTGAACGGGTATAAGCTGACTCCACATTGCCAGAAACATTAGTGTAGAAAAGCAGCGGATCTGCGATCTTGTATGAGAACACGCCGTTGCATCTTACGCCGGCTGTAAAGCTTCTGCCGATATCCTGATATGTAACACGGAAAGGCACAGGATTCTGTGTTCCGAACTTATTATCAATGATCTCCTTGAGATTGAAATAATATACACGCTGATCATGACCAGTGTCACCGCCGAAGCCGATACGCTTGCCTATCTTCTTGAAGGTCTCCTTGATGCTGTTGCCGAGACTTCCTGAGAAGAGGCTTGGCTCGCTGGACATATCGTATACATACTCACCGGGAACTGCACATATCTCAACTACCTGTCCCTGATCAACGATGATCATGCACTGACCGTCTGCCACTGCAATAAGGCTTCCGTTGGAGATGATGTTGTCATTTCCCTTAGTGTTTGAGGAATGCTTGCCAGTTCTCTTCTGACCCTTTACAACAAGAATGTCAGCTGCAAGAGAATCACAGTAGAAGAATTCCTTCCATGTATCAGCGAGTGTACTGCTTACTGATACAAGAGCTGCCTGAATAAGTCCCATAGTTATTTACTCCTTTCGTGGTTTACTGCAAGAGAAAACCTGAAAAAAATCAACTTAGTAGTGTAATTGATATTACCTATAACATTATAACACATTTCAACAGAAATTGCACTACTTTCAATCAAAAAAATATATATTTTTTATTTTTAACAATATCAGTCCCAGTTTTTCCATATTTCCGGACAATAGCCAATTGCGGCTGATTTTCCGTTTCGCACTATAGGAGTGCGGATAAGATGCTGATTTTCAAAAAGCTTCTCTTCACGGTCACTTTCGGTAAGATATTTCATGAGGGTCAGAGTTTCCTTGTCTTTAGCGTTTTCATTTATCATTTCATCAATACCGCCAGCAGACTGTTTTACACTGTTGAACTCTCCCCTGCTCATGCCTTTTTCCTTCATATCAATAGACTGAAACTTAATTCCCCGCTCCTTGAACCAACGCTCAGCCTTGCGGGTATCAGAGCATTTTTTTGTGCCGAAAATCTGTATATTCATATTTTTCACCTGTCAGTTTTTCTTAACTACTACTCCGCCGGTCTTCCATATGCTGTTTTCCGGTACAACTCCTCTTACACAGCTTGTAGGATATATATTGGAATTTCTTCCGATAATTGTCCCCGGATTCAGCACGCTGTTGCAGCCCACTTCTACACAGTCGCCCAGCATTGCACCGATCTTTTTTATACCGGTCTCAATTGTTTCACCGTCAGATTTTATTACAACATTGGTCTTGTCTGACTTAACATTTGAGGTTATTGAACCTGCGCCCATGTGTGATTTATAGCCAAGAATGCTGTCTCCAACATAGTTGTAGTGAGGTGTCTGAACGTTATCAAATATTATAACATTTTTCAGCTCAACTGAATTTCCCACTACACAGTTCTCCCCTACCAGTGCGCTTCCTCTGATAAATGCACAGTGACGGACTTCTGTATTTGCACCAATAATACACGGTGCGCCAAGATAAGCCGTCGGAAATACCTTTGCTGTTTTATGTACCCAGACATTTTCAGAAGGATTATCGTATTCATCAGGACTGAGAGTTTTTCCCAGTTCTATTATGAATGAGCTTATTCCTTTCAGCGCTTCCCAGGGATAAGTATACTGCCTGAGATAATCAGCAGCTGCGGTGTGGCTGAGGTCATAAAGCTCAGTGATCTTTACATTATGCATATCAATTCTCCTCAATGAATTATTTCCTGATGTTAAATGTTCAGAATTACTATTTATATTATAATTCACTGCTTTTAAATTGTCAAGTTTTTTTAAAACGCTTGACTTCATATTTAGTGTGCTGTATAATTATTTCATACAATAATTATACATATTGTTATTTCATTTTCAATTTGTATTTTGCAGTTTTCAGACTGCTTTTATGTATTTCTCAACAATTATATTAATACAGTGAGGTGTTTGCTATGCTAAAACCTGAGCCGCTGAAGATCGGTGATAAGGTCGCTGTAATAAGCCTGTCAAGCGGTGTGCTTGGAGAAAAATTCTGCTCTCATGAGTTAAAACTTGGCACTCAGCGGCTTAAAGATTTTGGGCTTGAACCCGTTTTCACCAACCACGCCCTCTCCGGTCAGAAATTTATCTGTCAGCACCCGGAGCTAAGAGCTGCCGACCTTAAAGATGTATTTCTCGATAACTCCATTAAAGGTATTATTACTGCCATCGGTGGTATCGACTCATTCCGTACATTTCCCTTTCTTATGGATGACCCAGAGTTCATTCAGGCTGTTAAAGATCACCCAAAGATTTTTCTCGGCTTCTCTGATACTACCCACAGCCACCTGATGTTCCATAGGCTCGGCTTGCAGACTTTCTACGGTCAGGCTTTTATGTGTGATATCGCTGAGCTTTCAATGGAGATGCTCCCGTATTCTAAAGATAATTTTCTGAGTCTCTTCCAGCCTTATCACGGCAGAACGATCACTCCTTCTGAATTCTGGTATGAGGAACGAAATTGCTTCTCCGCTGATCTCTTAGGAACTCCTCCTGTCACCCATAAAGAATCCCACGGCTATGAGCTGCTGCAGGGCTCTCCTGTTTTCAAAGGACAGCTTCTCGGAGGCTGTATCGAATCAATGGGAAATATGCTCCTCTCTGATGCTGCTCCTTTCATTGAAGAACTGTTTAAAACTGACCCCTCTCAGATCAAAAACTATCCCTCTCCTGAAATTTTTTCTCAGCAAGGTCAGATCGTCCGGAAATACAATATCTTTCCCTCCAAAGAAGAATGGCAAGATAAAATTCTTTTCGCTGAAACAAGTGAGCTGAAAATTTCTCCCCAACAACTAACAGTCTACCTTGAAGCTCTTAAATCTTACGGCGTCTTCAGCGCTGTAAACGGTGTTATCGTCGGTAAACCTATCGATGAATGCTATTACGAAGAATATAAAAAAGTATGGATAAACGTTGTAAATG